>CAISYK010001058.1 GCA_903889605.1 uncultured Bacteroidota bacterium | reverse complement strand
CGGACGTCGACACGCCGCCGGCGACGGTGGTCGCCCGCGGGGACGGGACCCTCCTGGGGACGGTTCACCAGCCGAAGTTGAACCCGTATTTCCTGTTGATCCGGTTGAACCTGTTGAGCCAGTTGAACTTGTTGCACCTGTTGCACCTGTTGAACCTGTTGTACCTGTTGAACTTGTTGAACCTGTAGAACCTGCTGAACCTGTTGAACCTGTTGAACCTGTTGAGCTTGTTGAGCCAGTTGATCCTGTTGATCCTGTCAAACCTGTATTTCCTGTGTCGCCTGTAGTACCAGTACTTCCTGTACCACCAGTTGGACCGGAATTTCCTGTATCACCTATTGTTCCTGTTGAACCAGAACTGCCAGTATTTCCCGTATCACCTGTTGTTCCTATTGAACCAGTAGAACCAGTACTTCCAGTATCACCTGTTGAACCAGTAGAACCAGTACTTCCTGTATTTCCAGTCGAACCGGAGTCTCCAGTTGAGCCAGTACTTCCTGAATCACCAGTAGAACCTGTAGAACCTGTAGAACCTGTTAAGCCCGTTGAACCAATAGAACCTGTAGAACCAGTAGAACCAGAGCTTCCTGTATTTCCTGTTGAACCAGTAACTCCCGTTAAGCCTGTAATTCCGGTATCACCTGTTAAGCCGGCAGAACCGCTGCTGCCTGTATTACCGGTTGACCCAGTGATGACTGCTGAACTTATTCCGGCGCTGACGGCTTTCCAATATGTTCCATTAAAATAATAAAATGTATTGCTGGTGGTAAGGTATATTAATAAACCGGTTGCAGGAGAGGCAATATTATTAGTGTCGGCAATTCGGGGAGTTAATAAGCCCTTATTAGCAGATGTTAAATCCAGCACAGCGCTCGGATCCGGATTCATAATTCCTATACCCACGTTGTTTTGTGAAAACAGCCCCCCCGATTGCCATATCATATTGGATATGAAGAGAATTACGATTAGGATAAATTTAAAAATCAGAGTTTTCTTTCTCATAGTATTTAATTGAATCATATTGGAAATTATATCTAGTAATTGTAAAAGTTAAATTTTCAGTCCTCTTCAAGTTTCGAAAACCTGGAACATTTTTAAATTATTTCATAAAACCTAAAATCTTAATTTGTGTTCTCCTGTTCAGTTGCCTTCCTGCTTCGGTTTCATTAGTGGCCATTGGATTTGTCTCTCCGTACCCTTTTGCTACCATTTGCTCCTTAGCAATACCCGCAACAAAAAGATAATCCACTACAGACTGAGCTCTTGCCTGAGAAAGTATTAGATTAAATTCATCGGTACCTATATTGTCAGTGAAGGCGGATATTTCAATTTGGAGGTTAATATTTAAATCCATCAGTTCAACCACTTGCCTAAGTTCAGCTCTGGATTCAGGACGCAATGAGGCTTTACCAAAATCATAGAAAATATTTTTTAAGATTACTTTTTTTCCAACGGTGATTTTTTCTAATGGAATATCCTTTTTAACTTGATTAAATGATGCAGAATCCGGGATATCAAAATTTTCGGAATAAAATAAGTACCCTGACCTTTTTACAATTAGCCCATAATTTATACCAGAAGGCAGAGAAACAAGATATTTTCCGGTAACGCTGTTGGACTTAACATTTGCTATGACTGAATTTTTTACGTTATCCGTAATTTCAATATCAGCGCCAATAGGTTTTCCAGTATCATCAGAAACTTTACCTTTAACCAAAGTTAGTTTTGGCCCGTTATTTTTCTTTTTAAAATACTTATAGTTTATTTCGTAAATATGTTTCTTACCAGCATCATCTGGCAATGAAGATGTATAGTAAGCCTTATTACCATCTGCAGTTTGGACAAAGCACAAATCGTCATCAGGTGTATTAATGGGAGCACCCAGATTAACAGGTCTACCCCATTTTCCATTTTCAAAAACAGATTTAAAAATATCATAACCTCCCATGTTGTTATGTCCCCTTGAACTAAAAAAAAGGGTTTTTCCATCAGGATGAATAAAAATACCTTCTTCATTTTGCGGCGTATTTATTTCAGGCCCAAGATTCTCCGCTTTCCCCCAAACACCCAAGTTATCTTGCTGACACCGCCATATATCCAATCCTCCTTGTCCTCCTCTGCGATTGCTGATAAAATAAATGGTTCGTCCATCAGGGGAAATACTTCCTGATGTTTCGTATTTACGCGAGTTGATTGGTTTAGGCAATTTAACAGCTTCCGACCATTCTTCGCCGCTTAAATCAGATTCATATATATTTCCGTCAGGATCCCCTCTATAAATCAACATTCGCTGCCCATCATTGGCTATGCCTGTTGCGGAAGTATTTCTCCCTTTTCGGTTTACCGAATTTTCGAGCATTCTTGCTTCGCTCCATTTCCAGGTTATTTCATCATAATAAGATACATAAATATTTTCCACTCCGGACTTACCGTTCTTAATAGCTTCTTTTGTAATTGGCCTGTTGGATGTAAATATCATCATCAATCCGTCAGCTGATATTACAGGTGCAAATTCATCAAAATTGGAATTAACTGCACCACTTAACTTTGTTATTGTGATTTTTACCGAATCATGGTTCTCCAAAGAGCCATCGCTTATTATTGTTGAAGTACGCAGGTTACTTATTGTTTCAGTACTTGGAGAAACTTTAATGTCCTGCGCATAGGAGTGAGACTCAACAAATAATATTAAAAACAATAGACAAAGCCACCCAATGCATAATGGATTTATATAAATTGTTTGAATAATATTATTAAGTAATCTCATTTTTTTTCTTTTTACTTTCTTAATTTAACCTTCAGTTATAAAAAACAGGAACATTGTGACGCACCTAATATTCCTATTTTAAATTATATAATCGAGATGCGGTGTAATGGAAAGGATTTGGGCTTAAATATCTAAGCGAAATTTCTATCCCCCCTTTTCGATTTGTACCCTTGTTTAATTGTGATGTGTTGACGTCATAACTAATCCCCATCGCATATTGTGAATATTCAATTAATAAAACTGGAATAACAGCATCTTTCAAACGCCACTGCGCGCCTGCTGAAACAGCAATTTCTTTAACTGAGTAACGCAGCAAGGCTCCACTATTAAATTCATAAGAAGGCCCCTGCTTGACGAGCATGGCGTTAGGCATCAGTAACAAATTGGTGTTTTTGATTCCAATGGAGGCAGTACCACTTAATAAATACCTTGAGTAAAGTTGATCAGTAATTCCATTGGCTGTAAAGTTTTGTTTAGGACTATTGATGTTAAGTGCAGCTAGCCCCAAATTTATTTTCACAATTTTATTGGAAGCAACCAATGTAGATTTATCTTTATTATAGCTCCATGAAATGCCAGTTGAAAAATCTCCGTAAGTAGCTGGCGGAACGGCACCAATATCACCTGAAAGCATTGATGGATCATATGTTCCAGTACCAGGATTATATTGATTTTCATACTGCATTGCTGCGGCGGAAATACTTTTTTGAACATATCCTCCTTGTAGGCCGCCAGAGATTAATTGCTGTTCATTAAGAAATACAATTCCTGAGAAGGAAAAATTCAGCTGAGTTGTTCCCATTTTTAAATCACCAGCTACATCTTTAAAAGCATTGATAGCCGCACCAATATATCCTTTACTCCATTTCTTTTTAAAAAAGTGAGTATCAAATGAAAACAGACCAGTACTGTAGGTTGCACCAGGCATTCCCATCCCCTGCCATTGATTTTTATAATTTAAGAATGCTCTTTGATCACCTTCAAATACCCCGGCCAAAGCAGGGTTAAGCACCAATGGTGTCATATTGAATTGAGAGAAATGAATATCTTGAGCATTGGAGGAAATATGTAATAGGCAAATGGTAATATTTAATGCTACTGCGAAAAACAGAACTTTAGGTTTCATAATCAATGTTTTCAAATCTTACATATTATATATTCAAAATGACTTACCTCAACAGTGTAACATTTCCTTTTTTATTGATGGCTTCTCCATTTTTAAATTTCCCAGTAATTAAATAAACAAAAACACCGTTATTCATTGGTTCGCCTTTATATTTCCCATCCCATCCTGTATTTACATCAGTGGTTTCAAATACTTTTTCGCCCCAGCGGTCGAAAATACTAAACTGAATTTGTGCAATTCTAGTTCCTAATACATGGAGAACATCGTTCTTGCCGTCATTATTAGGCGAAAACACATTGGCAACCCAAACATTGGGAACGGCCTCTGCCAAAGCAAAAGGAGTTGTTGGAAAATCAAAAACTCCTATTTTTGTCAAGGAGCTTAGTCCGTAATTATTCGCAGATGCAACAAGCCCTAAGTTTTTCCATTGAGGCGTGTTTTGCCAATGGGTCATCACATCATATTCGCCGTCAATAATATTATCATAATACAAGCTGACATCAGCTGCTGATGCTCCGTATGTCCTATTTATCCTATGATAGAAATTAGGATTTATTACTCCTATGCTGGTTTCCTTCAAAGTACGGTCAAATCCTTCAGCAGTGGCATCGGCATCTGCCATTCTGACCTTGTAAGTGTTCGCAGCCGATGAGTTTGGGGTAATATCAACAGGGCGAAAACGAACAGAACCAATACTTGAACCCACGGGAAAAAAGTATGTGTTGGCAGCAAGTGTATTACGTGAAAGCCCGCCATCATTAGTGCTGCTCAAAAAACCTGGCGCTGCCGATTGAGCAACAGTAACAACGCCTGTACCCGAAGCTAGGACAAATACAGTATTATCGCCTGCCGCAAATTCACGATCGTTCAGAGCAAGCGTGTCTTCAATTTCAGTGTCAATATTACTGAGTTGTTTTATTCCTGTTCCTGACAATTCAAGATTATTGAAATGCGTGAGTGTACTGCCGCCAATAATCTGGGAGACTCCATATAAATGCACCCATCCGTCATTCCCGGAAGTAAACACATTACCTGCACCATTATTATTTATACAGTTTCCGGTAATAAAGAAATTGCCTGCATTGGAAATGCTGCCATT
>CAISYK010001057.1 GCA_903889605.1 uncultured Bacteroidota bacterium | reverse complement strand
GAAAAAATAAAGAGAATAAATACTAAATTGAATTTTGAAGAAGAGAACATATAATTTTGAGATTTATCCAATTCTTTTCTGAACATAATGTTCCACATTCTCAAATAGCTGCTGCGGTGTGGACGTTCGCCAGGCAACATCATTTAATTTACCGCCGGATAGAATATAATAGTCAATATTGGCTCGTTGAAACTCATCCAAGACGTGTTTTCTGAAATTCAAAAAAGCTATCCACCCATCTTCAACTTCTTCAAACCATTCCTGATAATAACAATCGTCTGAAGCATGGAAATTCAATACATTTTCACCAATTAAAATAAATTTATTTACACCATACTGCATTATATTTTCAATAATATCGCGCTTCAACAGCATAATATCATTGTTGATGCAGTCATTCCATTCACCTATTAATTCTATGATTGCATAGCCCTGATCGTAATCCACAAACAAAATTTTAATATAAAGTGTAGGGGAATCAATATCATCCCATTGAGGATGAATTAGGTAATTATAAATGGCATTGGTATATTCAAATTCGCTGTACTCACGTCCATAAAACGGCGATCGTTCATCCTCCGCAGCAATGTAAAAATGCTGCCAGTTGTAAAATGGCTCTATATCCTGCATAATACGAAATACTAATTTTTACGAATTTACGAATCTATGCTTAAAGAAAAAAGGGAATGAAACGGATTAATGTTAAAAAAATAAAATGGACGGTAATATTTTAGGGCTTATGATTACAAATAAAATCTGATTTGGGAATAAATTAATTAATATTGGGGGCGTTCCCTTTTCATTAAAAAATGAAAAGGGCGGGCTTTACGCTGCAATCTTTTTATTCGTTCCTCACAAAAAGGATTTACGCGGAATTTATCCTGAACCTGTCGAAGGAATCCCTAACGCGGCATTTGCAATGAATTGAAAATATTGATACTTTAAGACTTCGAAGAAAATTAAATACTTACTATAACTTTTCGGTTATATCAAGGTTTTATAAGGCATTTATGTCTGTGAATATGCTGGATTTAAGGCAAAAAAGGACAATTAAAATTCGCCTCAGATTTAAAGAATATGCGGTAATCAGGAATGATTCACTAAAGTTTTTAATATGCATCAACAGCTTTTCGAACGCTTCCATATTTTAACAGTAATTCATTTGCTTTTTTGTATGGAATCCCCAATTCTTCAGCAATCATCAACGATCCGCGGTCAACCAGCTTATTATTGCTTAACTGCATATCAACCATTTTATTGCCTTTCACACGCCCCAGCTTTATCATTACAGAAGTGGAAATCATATTCAATACTAATTTCTGAGCTGTTCCTGATTTCATGCGTGTGCTGCCTGTAACAAACTCCGGCCCGGCAATTACTTCTATTTTATATTTGGCAGTTTTTGCCGCTTTACTTGATTTATTGCAGACAATACAGGCAGTAATAATTCCATGTGTATTGCATGCTTCCAAAGCACCTATAACGTAAGGCGTAGAACCGGATGCGGCAATTCCTATCACCACATCTTTATTTGTTATTTTGTATTGCTGAAGGTCTTTCCATCCTTGTTCTAGGTCATCCTCAGCAAATTCAACGGCTTTACGAATAGCCTTATCCCCGCCGGCAATAATGCCGATAACCAATCCCTGCTCAACACCAAATGTAGGAGGACATTCAGATGCATCAACAATCCCTAAACGTCCGCTTGTACCTGCGCCCAAATAAAATAAACGGCCGCCCTGCTTCATCTGTTTTACGATTACATTCACTAATTTTTCAATTTTAGTAATTACTTTTTCAACAGCCAACGGCACTGATTTATCTTCTTTATTTATATTGGTAAGCAATTCATGTATACTCATTTTTTCGAGTGCTTTGTATTTTGAATCGGATTCGGTTGTTCTTTTCATTTATGATTATAGAAATTAATTTTTTTCAATCAATGCGGTAAAATTATAATCAGCCGGAAATATGCGGCAGCTATTCTGGTTCATAAACAATAACCAAAACAATTTTTATTTTTTATTAGAAGGCAGTCCAAGATATTGACTGAAATAACCGCACTGCCCTATAATATCCTGATAATATTGTGTACTGCTGTATTCTTTTTTAAGTACTGCATAATTATCCATTGCTGCAAAATCTGCGGTTCTTGAATCATATTTATCACTTTCATAATACAAATTAAGATCACATTTTGCTGCCATCCAGGCACACTTTGCGGCAAATTCCTTATTGGGAGCTAACGCCATAGCTTTTTCGTAAAATAATTTTGCTCTGCTGCAATCATAGTATGGATTATAAATTCTTTTGGTTTTGGATTCTTTTTCATAATAATAATATCGTGTTTCATAAGCGTCAGTATAAACCGATGTTTGGCGGAATAATCGTGCATTACCATAATAAGTCATGTTATAATATCCGTTTGCAAGTAAAAAATAATTTTGAGCAGCATTGGCTTTGTCTGAAACTGCATTTTGTTCTATTTCAAGCATCTTATTAACGAACGAAGATTTTGTGTATTTAACCTTTTGTTCTGCAATGTGGTCACAATCATGGCAGTCAATTATGTGAATATTAAATGGATTACCATATAATTCTGTTTTGCCGGACTCTTCCAGTACAGCAAATTTTGTTATTGCATCTTTTATTTTTCCGTGGTACATCGCTGAAACAGCCTGCGTTTCAATTAAATTAGATTTTGAAATTGGATATATTGTCAAAATAAAATTTTCGAAACTGCTTTTGTTTTTGCCATCCATAAAATCAATAATTAATTGTATGTTATTTTCGTTCAGGAAGTAAGAATAATTCGAATTCTGGTTATAATAATACTCGTAATTAGCATAGCTGTCTCTGTGCCAGCAGACTTCAGACTTTACAGAATCTCCCTGAGAAGCATATTTTTGTGAGAGCCTTTTCATAGCATAATTAAATGGAGCATCGGGGCGGTATCCTGTTTTTATTTCCTTTAGTAATAATAAATCGGAATAAATATCATCTTCAAATTTTGAATTTATTTTAGGTGCGGCATCAATTTTCAACAGCGTTTCAAAAAGTGCCGCCTGCCCAAGACATAATTTATTTGCTGAAGTGTTATTTTTAACTTTATCAAAATAGATTTGAGCCTTAGTATAATCCTTTTTCAAAAAATTTAAATATCCAGCTGAAAGATCCCAGAGATATGTTTTTTTTGTTTTTCCCTGTTCAGAACATTTATACACAAAATTGCTGAATTCTTGGAACGAGGATGGTAAGGCAAACTTTGAAAAAATTTCACTGGAATCCACATTATTAAAATTGTAGGTTGAAGGCAAGTAATTTTTTTCCAGCGCATTAATCGTTCTTACCAATAATAAATCGAGCAAGTCAGAACCTGGTTCTATTGCATCTATTTTCTGCATTGCAAGCAAAGGGTCAGCATAAATTCCAAAAAGATGCCACATTACCACTTTTTCACGGTCATTCTTTGCATATGAAAGCGCTGTTTCCCAATCTCTGTTTTCCTGAGGATGAAAACTCCAGACAGCATCTTTTTTTCTTTGCGGATAATGGTCATAAATAAGTGAATACAAATAATCTGCTTTACCATAATTTTTCATTTTGTAAAGTGCAGCTGCATAATATCCCATTGCTCTGTATTTGATAGTCCCTTCTGATGCCGACACGGCAAAATTGCGTTCATAATTATCTATACATTCACTATAATCGGCAGCCTGAAAACTTATTCGAAGCATTTGATATAAATATCTCATTTTCAAAAAAACAGGAAGTTTATTTTGTAATCTTAAATTTACCTCTGCTGACGCCAGATTTTTTTCGCTTTTCTCCCTTGTTACCGGATCCCAGTAATCACGTTCT
>CAISYK010001056.1 GCA_903889605.1 uncultured Bacteroidota bacterium | reverse complement strand
CTGAAGGCGGTGCCAATGGATTAACTTTTCAAACAAATGGGTTAAATGACAGGATGAGGATTACTTCAATCGGTAATGTTGGAATAGGCACAACTAATCCAGAATCTAAATTACAGATAAATGCACCATTTCCAGGAGATTTAGTAGGTTCAGTTCCGGTAATCCGCGTGTTAGGTTCTGCTATGAGTTCCACTCCACAGGTAATGTTACGACTAAACAGAATAATATCTTTTTCAAATTATAACAGCGGCGGTGCAGATTTTAATATTTCATCTTATGGTGCTGCGGGTGCACCATACCTACCTAAAACTCAATTAGATATTGCATTGAAGGCAAATGCGAGTAATACTGAAACAAGTGATGTTACCGTAATGACTTTAAGAGATAACGGCAATGTTGGTATTGGAACAAATGCCCCGCTTTCAATGTTATCCATAGGATCAGTAAACGAGTTCCAAGTAAACAGTACAGGAAACATTGTTAAATTAAATAATGTAATCACATCATTTCCTGCTGTACAAGGCGCTGCTGCAACTGTATTGAAAAATGATGGAGCCGGGAATTTAACATGGGCAAATGCCGCAGCTATTGGTGCATGGTCGCTATTAGGCAATTCAGGTACAGTTGACGGCACCAACTTTATCGGCACTACAGATGCGGTTGACTTTGTAACCCGAACATCTAATACAGAAAAGATGAGAGTAACCTCTGCGGGCAATGTTGGAATAGGTACCAGCACACCTGCATTTAAGCTTTCTCTTAATAACAATGCATCTGACACCCAAATGGACATAAATGCTCCTTTTTCTTTTCAAAGTGCTTTAATATTTTCTGATCAAACTAACGGACATGATATCGTTATTTACCGCCCCCAGAATACAAGGGATTTTTCTATATGGACCTCTACCACAGCAAATCGTGTTTTTTCTGTCACTCAGGCAGGTTATGTCGGAATTGGTTCGGGTATTGGAACCACAGCACCTGTTTCACTGTTATCTGTTGGTACGGCAAGTCAGTTCCAGGTAAATAATACAGGAAATATTGTTAATATAAATAATGTGACCACATCCTTTCCAGCCACACAAGGGGCAGCTTCAACAGTATTAAAAAATGATGGAGCCGGGAATTTAACATGGGCAAATGCCGGAGCTATTGGTGCATGGTCGCTATTAGGCAATTCAGGTACTACAGCTGCAACAAATTTTATTGGAACTACAGATGGCGTAGACTTTGTGACAAGAACCAGCAATATAGAAAGAATGAGAGTAACTTCCGGCGGTAATGTTGGAATCGGCACTGCTGCACCTAACTCCACAGCATCGCTTCATGTTGATCTTGGAAACAATACTTCAAAAGGTGTTTTAATTACTGGGACAGCTACGACTGGGTCAACTGTTCCAGACCTCGGTGCAGGGAGCCGTATGATGTTTTATCCTGGCAAAGCCGCTTTTAGAGCGGGTGCAGTGCTAGGAGTACAGTGGAACAATGTCAATGTTGGTTTTTATTCAACAGCAATGGGTTACATGACTACTGCCAGCGGATATTGTTCCAATGCAATGGGCTACAGCAACATTTCCAACGGAGATTATTCAACAGCTATGGGACAGAACACTACCGCCAGCGGAACCCCTTCCACTGCAATGGGAAGCTTCACTATAGCCAGCGGGAATTATTCCTCTGCTTTGGGATACGGCTCAACAGCCAGCGGAAATACATCCACCTCTATGGGATACAGCACCACCGCCAGCGGAAATACATCCTCTGCTTTGGGATACGGCTCAACAGCCAGCGGAAATACATCCACCTCTATGGGATACAGCACCACCGCCAGCGGGGATTATTCCACCTCGTTGGGGGCAAATGTTTCAACTTCTGGTTATGCCGGGGCATTTATTATTGGTGATAAATCCACTATAGGTAATACTAATTCAAGCGCAGCAAATGAAATGATGATGCGGTTTGCAGGCGGGTATAAGTTTTTCAGCGACGCTGCAGCTTCTGCTCCAAACACAATGGTATTTAATTCAGGTAAATTAGGTATCGGCACTCTGTCGCCGCAAAGTGTATTGGATATAGAAGGTGGAGTTTCAATAGGATCCACGTATTCAGGAACAACAGCAGCTCCGGCAAATGGTGCAATTATAGAAGGTAATGTTGGAATTGGAACAAATGCTCCTAATGCTTCTGCTTTTTTAGATATTAGCTCAACATCAAAAGGGCTTCTGATACCGCGTGTTGCCCTGACTGCAGCTAATGCAGCAGGACCAATAGCTGCGCCTGCAACTTCTTTATTGGTTTACAATACTGCCAGCGCCGGCGCTACTCCAAACACAGTTTCACCAGGATATTATTATTGGGATGGAACTAAATGGATAGCTTTTGCAGGAAGCGGAAGCAATAACTGGTCAACATTAGGCAATGCAGGTACGGTTGACGGCACCAACTTTATTGGGACGACCGATGCAGTACCCTTCAACATAAAAGTTAATGGATTTAAAGCCGGCAGGATAGAGTTTACAAACTCTGGAACAGGTGCAAATACTTTTTATGGATATCTGGGCGGCAGCCTAAATACAGGGTATGATAATACAGGCATAGGGTATATTGCACTTAAAGCTAATACCTCAGGCTATTATAATACTGCTAATGGATCTGGTGCTCTTTCAGCCAATACAACCGGAGCCTATAACACCGCTATAGGTGCAGGAGCACTTATTCTTAACACTATCGGTACTAACAATAGCGCCGCAGGTTATTATTCGATAGGAGCCAATATTTCAGGATCGCATAATACGGCAAATGGATGGTGCGCACTTCGCTGGAACACGACCGGAAGCTACAACACGGCTTTGGGTGAATACGCCTTAAAATTGAATACAACTTCGGACAATAATACGGCAATTGGTTCTGGTGCAGGCTATAATAACAGCACAGGAGCCGGCAATGTTTTTCTTGGTTATAACGCAGGCTATAACGAAACCGGCTCTAACAAACTTTACATTGCTAACAGCAATACTGCAACGCCTTTAATTTATGGAGATTTTTCTACCGCCAGAGTTGGTATTGGAACAAATGCTCCTTCAAATACACTATCCGTTGGAGCTAACAAATTTCTAGTTGATGGGGTTAATGGGGATCTTACATTTACAGATGATCAAGCAAGTATTACATTCCCTGTACCCGGCGGTGCGCCTCAACCTATGATTATGATGTGGCCGTCAGGCACCTTAAATACTGACAGAATGGTAATTGCACATAGCCCCGGATTTACTAATTGGGGCTTGCAGTACCAAGATAATGGCGACAAGTTTAACTTTTTATCTTCAGGAACATCTGTGTTAACTGTTGATTTACAAAATCAGAAAGTTGGTATAGGAACAAATACGCCTACTGCAAAATTAGATGTAGCAGGCTCCGTAAATATTACTGGGGGCAATACAAGCGAGCTGAACAGAACACAAACAGGAACGGCCAATTTAGTGCCTATTGCTTATGCAAATGTTAAATCAGACGGCACACTTTTTTCGAGCAGCGGCAATGTTACTTTATGTTTGCACAATGCCAATTCCGGAAGTTATTATTTCACGATAGCTGGGGAGTCAATTGATTATAATACTTTTTATACAGTAATTGCTACAATTAATGGTTCTGGAGGGGGTGAGATTTCATGGAACTCGGCGTCTGGCTGCGGTACCGGAGTTTTGTATATAGGTACTGCAAATAGTGCTGGTACTGCAACAGATAAACATTTTTCCTTTGTGATATATAAGCCATAGTCCAATTGAGAGCTAAGCCACTATAATTAAATTAAGCAGCATAAGCTGACCGAAAAGTGATT
>CAISYK010001055.1 GCA_903889605.1 uncultured Bacteroidota bacterium | reverse complement strand
TATGCAGATCAATTCGGAGGACCCAAAGGAAAGAAATTCAAATACAAACAATTGGAAGAGCTGCTGATTTCAATTCATAAAAAAACAATGGAAGAGCAAAAACAAATACTTGCCGAAGCTATTGAAAAGTGGAAGGGCAATATAGAACAGGTTGATGATATACTTATTGTTGGAATGCGTATAGGCTATGAATAATAGAATGGCGGCTAATTTACAAATCAAAACCATGTATAGATTTTTTATCATATTTTTTTTATTCTCATTCGCTTTTTTTTCATGCACTAAACACGAGAAGCAAAAAAAACAAGTTTCTTTCAGTCAGCCTATAATAATTAAGGCATCCAGTCCAATTATCACATTGCTCGACACTTGCTCAAAGCCTATTATTTTGGTTATTCCGCCAAAAGGAAGCCGTAATTATTCTATACCTACTAACGATGGATTAAAAACCGCTTTTCTTTCCCCCCCCGTAATAAATAAATTAATCCCCGGGGGATTCAGCGGAAATACATTTATGAAGAACTTAGGTACAGAACAAGGTTTAGGATTAAGTACGATTTGCTGCGGTTATAAAGACAAAACGGGAAACCTGTGGTTTGGAACAATGGGGGGCGGTATTAGTAAATACGACGGGAAATCTTTTACTAATTATACTGTCGCACAGGGGCTGGCAAATAACACTGTAAAGTGCATCATCGAAGATAAAAAGGGAAACCTCTGGTTTGCCACTAATGGCGGCGGAGTGAGTAAATACGATGGGAAATCTTTTACGAATTTCCAAACGGACCGGGGACTGGTAAGCAATCGTGTTTTCAGCATAACCGAAGATAAAAGCGGAAATCTTTGGTTTTCAACCGATAAAGGTATAAGTAAGTATGACCCTACTATAACAAAAATGGGGAGATGTAAATTTCCAGTCGAAGGAAATACAGCCTTCACCAATTTTAATATTGATCAGGGGTTGGCAAGTAATTTTGTTGGATGCAGCTTTACAGATACGGATGGAAATCTTTGGTTCGGCACTTCTAAAGGAATAAGCAAATTTACTCCAAAGCCGGGCCCTGCATCACCAAAGGAGATAAAAACCATTACGCAGGTTAATCCTGAAAGTTTTAAAGATAACACCTCCTCCTCTTCGGGGATGTCAGGAAAGTCTCTGTTTACTAATTATACAATATCTCAGGGTCTGGCTGCAAATAATGTTACATCAATAGCAGAAGACAAAAATGGGAATCTCTGGTTTGGGACTTATTGCGGCGGAGTTAGTCGTCTTAGCCCTCATCCCTATACTTCCTTGGGCAGTGACAAGAAAAAGCTGGAAGAACCGAACTTTTCTATAAAGGATATTGGAAAGGAAAAAGGAAGGCCGTCTGCAAAACAAGCTCTGTTTACTAATTTTAATCATGCCAATGGACTTATAATGGATTGTATCTCATGCATAATCGAAGATAGAAATGGGAATCTATGGTTCGGAAGTGGAGCAGGTGTTAGTAAATACGATCCATCAATAATTCAAGCATCCGAAGCTAAACCGTTTACTAATTTTACCACTTCGCATGGCTTAGCAAATAATAATGTTTGCAGCATTACCGAAGACAAAACAGGGAATATTTGGTTTGGAACAGATGGCGGCGGGCTTAGTAAATATGACGGCAAATCATTTACTAGTTTTACTACTGAACAGGGAATAATAAATAATAAAGTTTGGAGCATCGCAGAAGATAAAAAAGAAAATCTTTGGTTTGGTACAAGCGATGGAATAAGTATATATGACGGAAAATCCTTTACAAATTTTTATCTCAATTTTATCATGTCGAGTGTTAGATGTGTTTTGGAAGATAAAATGGGTAACATTTGGTTTGGCAGCAGCTATGGTGCGACCAAATACGACGGTAAAACCTTTACCAATTATTCTATGGCCCAAGGACTTCCGCATAACACTATTTTGAGCATCGCTGAAGATAAAAAGGGAAATATTTGGTTCGGCACTTATGGAGGCGGCGTTAGTAAATATGACGGCAACCGAGTTGAAGCTATTGAGAAAGGTGAAAACATATTTCTAAAAGATCAACAGGATCTTAATAAAATAAAAGGAAAGCTTGTCAAATCTTTTAAAAATTTCAACACATCGCATGGATTGGCAGGTAATAACATTAAGTGCATCCTCGAAGACAAAGCGGGAAATATGTGGTTTGGAACCAGCGGAAACGGTGTAAGTAAGTATGATGGAAAATCCTTTACCAATTATTCAAGAGCACATGGGCTTTCAGAAAATACAATCTTAAGCATTATGGAAGATAAAACCGGAGATCTATGGTTTGGCACAGCCGGCGGCGGTGTTTGCAGGTATAATCCAAAGCTGGCAGGAACTGATTCTCCATTCACCGCTTATACCTCTGCTGACGGTTTAGCGGATGATGTGGTATATGGTATAGTTGAAGATACAGTAAACCATATAATTTGGTTCGGGACAAACTTAGGTTTATCCGGATTAAAACTAAACACATTGTCATTAGGAGCAGATGGAGCGGAATTCGAAAACTTTAACAACAATACAGGGTATCCGATTAAAGATGTCAATACAAGTGCTCTGTTTTTAGATAAAAAAGGAATATTATGGGCAGGGACAAGCGATAAACTTGTACGATTTGATTATAAAAGTATTCATAAAAGAGCAGAACGGCCTGCTGTATTTATTCAATCGGTTAAAATACAGGGAGAAAATATCACATGGTATGATCTGAAATCGCAAAAATCTGAGACTGGTGAAATCAAAGAAGCTGATTCTCTTGCCGCATTGAATGAAGAAATCATTAATAATAAACACGAATTAAATGAAGCTAAGTGAAGTTTTCAAAATAACTTGAACAAAACAAAGGGTTAGGTATTAACATATGATTATTGATAAAAAGAGTTTTTTTCTGTCTATCCGTTTATAGAATTATGTTCTTTTGATTCCTATGAAAGAGGAATTTTCAAATACG
>CAISYK010001054.1 GCA_903889605.1 uncultured Bacteroidota bacterium | reverse complement strand
TTAATTTAGCTTAAAATTTTTAAAAACATAAAAAACATGAAAAAAATTACATTAAACCTTATTACTGCTGCATTCCTGCTTTTTTTAGGTAATGTTAGCTTGTTTGCACAAACAAGCGCTGCTTATACAGTGACTAATAATCAAGGATGTGCTCCGCTTACCGTAACTTTTACAAATACAACAACAGACCCAAATGCCTACCGTATTGAGTGGCATTTTTCTGACGGAGGCCCTGTTTACCGCGACACGGTGCCGTTTGAAGCCGCATTTACCCGTACATTTTCTAACCCCGGGAATTATAGTAACATGCAGGCAAACGTTTTTTCCACTTCAAATTATATTGGCAATGCATACATCGGTAATAGTTTCATTCAGGTAAATGGTGTTGGTATAAACGCTCCTGATACAGTTTGTATAGGTGATATCACTGGTCTCTGCACGAGCGGACAAGGAGTTAATTCAGCATTTTGGAATTTTGGTGATGGAGGTACAGCAAATCAACCTTGTCCAACCCATTCTTTTAATAATGCTGTTAATAACGTAACTCTTGTTGCAACTTCAGGGCAATGCGGCAGTCAAACATCTACTAAAACAATTTATGGTTCCACCACAGCCGGTCCGCATCCAAATGCCTGGACAAATAATAACAGCTCTTGCCCGGGTTCACCAATCAGCTTTTTTACTAATACTTATGCTTCTTATAATTGGATTTTTGGGGATGGCGGTACTTCAAACCTGCAGAATCCACAGCACAGTTACACTACTACCGGTCCTCATACTGCAACATTGATTGTTACAAACGGATGTCAAAAAACGGCTACAACAACTACTACTGTGAATATTTCAGCTAATCCTCCTTGGCCGAATTATCCGCAGTTTAGTTTACAAAACCCTTCGTCAGCCTGCCCTAATTCCACTGTCAGCTTTAATGCGCCTAATGGTTATAATAGTTACCAATGGAATTTCGGAGATAATTCACCAATCGTAACAACTTCTACTAATTATAATAATCATACTTTCGGAGGTGCAATACAAAACTATACTGTTTCAGTAAAGATAAACAAGGGTTGCCCTAACGATACAACTTTGTATTCTGTATTACAAATAAACACCAATGCGCCATTCCCAAATGGACTTAATTTTAATGTATCATCACCATCATGTCCAAATTCAAATGTTAGTTTTAATGGACCAGATGGTTTTTTAAGTTATAAATGGAATTTCGGAGACGGTTCGCCGGTCATAACATCCAGTAATAATCATATTAATCATATGTATGGCAGTAATATCACCACTTATAATGTTTCTTTAACAATAACGAATACTTGTCAAAATACGAATACACTTACGAATACAGTTGTTATTTCAAGCACTTCCACTTTCCCTAATCCAGGCCCTAATTTTCAAATATGGGCTCAAAGCCCAATATGCCCGAACGGCAATGTTAATTTTAACGCACCTGACGGATATCAAAGTTATGTTTGGAATTTCGATGACGGCACTCCATCGGTAACAACAAATACTAATCACGTGAACCATTTGTTCGGCAATGCAATAGGAACAGACACAGTTACGGTTAAAATCACAAATGGCTGCCAGGCTTTTACTACGTTAACCACTTACATAGTTATAAAAAGCGATGCTGGCTTTCCTCAAAACAGCTCCGATTTCCAGTTACGATTGTCTTCTCCAGCCTGCCCTAACTCAAACGTTAGCTTTCAGGGACCATGGGGATATGTGAGTTATTTATGGCATTTCGGTGACGGCTCTCCGGATGTTACTACCTCCCAATATTCTTATAATCATACCTATGGGCCTGCAATAACATCATATTCTGTTTCAGTTAAGGTAACTAATGGCTGCAATCATGATTCATTAATTACAGGAACAGTTCAAATAATGAGCGGTGTAGGTTTCCCAAATAACTCGCAATTTCAGGTTTCGGCTGGTCCGAATCCTGCATGCTCTGGTGATCAGGTTAGTTTCAATGCACCACAGGGATATTCAAACTATAAGTGGAAATTTGGTGATGGCGACAGTGCCATGAGTAATCAAAATTATGCCAACCATGTATATGCATTGGATGGGCCATATACATATTCAGTTAAAATAAAAAATGCTTGTTCTAAGGATACAACCATTTATGGAAGTATTACTGTTGGCAGTAACGGTGTGTTTTCCAGCTGGTTAAGCATTGATATGAATCCAGCTACTGGTTCTTGCCCTGGTGATTTAGTAGGTCTTCGTGTTAACGGAGGCGGCTTCCATTCTTATTTTTGGGATTTTGGGGATAGTACTACTGTCACATCAAACGGAGAAAATATACAGCATGCTTTTGATACACTTGGAACGTATTACGTTTCCTGTAAAGTTAAAAACGGATGCGGAGACTCTACAACAGTCTATGGTGCTGTTCATGTAGTAGGTAATAGTCCAATAAGTGCAGATTTAGCTGTGCAGGGTGTTCAGAACCCTTCCTGTCCCGGCGATAAAGTTTCCTTCCTTATCAGCCAAGGTCAATCTACTAATCAATATATTTGGAATTACGGAGATGGATCTCCTGCAGATACTACTATTGGTGCAGGCGGCAAGCATATTTATACCACTATCGGAACAAAGATTGTTACTGTTACTGCCAAAAATGCTTGCGGATCGACAAAAACGATCACAATGATACAAACAGTTGACACTACAAATGTACCTTCCCTAATGGGACATGATGGGAAAAAAAATTGGGGTTATCCTGGAAGTGAAAACAATAACGGCATTGGAACGGCGGGCTGTGCAGGTGATGCAATTGTTTTTTTCTTTATGGGAGATGCGGGGAATAATGTTTGGAATTTTGGAGACGGCAATAGCGGAACTGCTACTGAGCATATAGTAGTTGACGGCGGAGACGGATCAGCTATGCCGGTTACTATTATTAAACACGTTTATGCTCTTAATGACACTTACAATGTCTCCCTTACTTTTACTAACCATTGCGGTAACAGCGTAACGGATTCAATGAAAATTATAGTTGGAGGAAATCAAGCAGTAGACGGCCAATTGATGACTTCACCGCCTCCATTTACAACTTGTGCCCCGATTAATTTCATTGCCTTCGGCGGTGCCAGTTATGCCTGGAACTTTGGTGATGGTGCAACACTGAGTTCTCCTTCTCCAACCGTTTCACATACATTTGCTGCACAAGGCGTTTATGTAGTAACAGTTTTGATTACTAATGGATGCGGAAATACAGCAACATATTCACTGTCAGTAAACGTAAATGGTGCAGGAGGGCCAGCAATTACCCTTTCTTCTTCAACTAATCCAACTTGTGTCGGAGGCAGTAATGGAAAAGCTGTAATTTCTGTTGCAAACGGACAGCAGCCATATTCTTATTTATGGAATGATCCAAATGCTCAGACCTCGGATACAGTCACTAACCTTGCACCTGGAGTATATTATGCAACTGTTACTGATAATATCGGATGCGCTTCAACTTTTGCAGTTTCAATCGGCAATCCAGCACCTATAGTGCTTGCCGCTGCTTCAACTCAATCATCATGCGGCCTTGCCACAGGTACTGCAACTATTGCAGTAACAAGCGGAGGAGCCTCACCTTATTCATACTTGTGGACTAATGGAGGTACAAATGCCTCTGCAACCGGTCTTCATTTTGGTTTATACTCTGTAGCTGTTACTGATCATAATGGATGCTCTATATCTTCTAACGTTAGTATAAGTGAGTTAAATACAGCTGCTATAACTTTAAATACTGTTACTAATGTTGTTTGTAACGGAAATTCAAATGGAGCAATAGATATTAATCTGACCGGAGGAACCGCTCCTTTTGATTATGCTTGGTCGAATGGTGCAACAACGCAGGATTTAACGGGTCTGATCGGAGGAACATATTCTGTTATTGTTACCGATGCAGGATTATGCCATTCAACATTCAATGCTGTTGTTGGACAAGCAGATTCTCTTTCTGTTATAACTAGTGTTTTAAATGTTCCAACTTGCGGTAATCATGATGGATCAGCCAAAGCTTCAGTAACCGGCGGAACATCTCCATACTCATACTTATGGAGTTCGGGAACAAATAGTACCACAAACATTGTTTCCGGCCTTTTTGCAGGAACATATACTGTAACTGTTACGGATTCTCATACTTGCAGTACTGTCAGAGAAATTTCTCTGAGCAATTCCAATGCTCCTGTTATTACAGAGACTATAACTGATGTAACTTGTAATGGATTAATTAATGGTGCTATTGATGTTACTGTAAACGGCGGAACTTCACCATATTCGTATACATGGAGTGTAGGCTCACCTCAAACAAATCATGAGGATTTAACTGGTTTGGCTTCTGGAAATTACGTTCTTTTTGTTCGTGATGCGATGCAATGTGCAGCTGTGCGGATATATAACGTTGCACAACCTGCAGTATTAACAGTTTCTGCCGCAAGTACCGGAACTACCTGCAATCACAGTGATGGTTTTGCAGCGGCTAGTCCAATTGGCGGAAATACCAGCTATTCTTATTTATGGACTGGCGGCGGACAAACAAATCAAACCGCAGCAGGCCTTGCTGTTGGAAGTTATACGGTAACAGTCACTGATAATAAAGGCTGTACTGCTTCTGCTTCTTCAAGCATTGCTCAGGTAACACCAAAACCTAGTATTTGTATGGTAACGGTAGACGAATTATCAGTAAATAACATTATTTATTGGGATAAAACACCATTTACCAGTGTAGATTCATTTATTGTATACCGTGAAGTTTCCACAAATATTTATAAACGAATAGGTGCAGTTGCTTATGATTCCCTAAGTGAATTTATAGATAACAACAGAAATGTTGGACCTGCGAATGGTGATCCGAATATCGGAGCATACCGTTATAAATTACAGATTCGTGATTTATGCGGTGATCTTAGTGCATTAAGTCCTTATCACAATACAATTTATATTGCAGGCCCTGATAATAACGGCAATTTTGATTGGAATCTTCCTTATGCTATTGAAGGCTCAGATCCTAACGTTTCCAACTACCGTTTGTTCTGTGATACTTTGAATTCAAATTGGTTTGAAGTTGGAGCTGTTGCAGGAACTCAAGCAAACGTAGCAGATGCAGGTTACATATCTCATAACAGTCACCCTCTTACAGGTTGGTATGTGCAGACAGATTGGACTACAACATGTACTCCGACAAGATCATCGATCAATACTTCACGTTCAAATATTAAACGACCTGGTATAACCACAGGCATTACAAAAGTTTCCGGAGCAGACGCTGCTGTGACAATATATCCTAATCCGGCAAAAGATTATGTCACAATTGAGTTATCTTCTTCTCCAAAAAACATTCAATTAAAGATTGTAAATGTTCTTGGTCAAACTGTTTATAAAGAAACTATTATTGCTTCTTCCGGCAAAACCGTTAAACAAATCAACACAAGCAATTTTGCAAAAGGAGTTTATTCGGTTGTTATAGAAACCAACACTTCAAAAATTCTTAAAAAACTAGTTGTGAATTAAGAACAATTTTATCGATTAATAGTTTAAATTTGCCTAGCCATTATTCATGGTTAGGCATTTTTTTTTATGATTCGCACAAGGACCAAATATCATCTCCTCATTTTGCTTTGGCTGGGTTTGTTTATAAATTCAGCCATTGCCCAACAATATAATTTTAAAAGTTTCGGGACTAAAAATGGATTAGCAGGTTCAATAATCAATGCTGTTTTTCAAGACAGCCATGGTTTTGTTTGGTTAGGAACACAAGGCTCAGGTATTAGTCGTTTTGATGGTAAAAATTTTAAAAATTTCACAAAATACGACGGCCTTGTTGGAAATAGTATAACCTGTATTAATGAAGATAAATCAGGTAATATATGGATTGGAACAGAAGCGGATGGTGTTTCAAAATTTGATGGTGTACAATTTCATAATTATACAGTTAAGGAAGGCCTTACAGATAATGTTATCCGTTCAATTTATATTGATGACAAAAAAGTTGTTTGGATTGCTACGAACGGAGGGCTTTCAATTTTAGATGGAAATGTTTTTAAAAAAATAACTACAAAAGATGGACTTTCAAATAACACAGTATATGCCATTACTCAAGATTTTAAAGGTAATTATT
>CAISYK010001053.1 GCA_903889605.1 uncultured Bacteroidota bacterium | reverse complement strand
GGCAACTCCAATCATCAATCATTAAATCATTTCGATCAACATCTTTTAAGTTGTTTTGGAAGAATTGGAATCCATTATTTGGATATTTTTTATCAAAATATGTTAATAGGCCGGTTTCAAGGAAACTTAATGGTGTGATTTCGTCTTTATTTACATTTCTGTTCAGCGGTTTAATTTTGCATGATCTATGGATAATACCTCTCTTTTACATTTTGTTACATAAGATCGTTTTATTCCCTGTAACATTAATATTTTTTTGTTTTTGGCTTTTAATGATTTTAGAAAGCTCGGTTAAATTTCGAAAAAAAATAAATAATAGCAGTATTCATGTTTTGATTAATATAATTTATGTAATGGGAGGTAGCATATTAGGAGGTCTCATCTCGTCTGTAATTTGAATGATTTATTCGCATTATTGATAGTTAGATTTAATTCGAGTAAAAGACCTGTCTATGCTGCTTTTAATTGCCACACGTCAGGTGAAATGACTGTCATTTTACAAATCATCTTTATAATTTCAAATTCTTAAAAGGAGGTTTTATGAATATTCAAAAAGTTAATCGATTCTGGCAAAGCGCAAACTTGTTTATTGCTCCGGTATTGTTGGTTATTCTAATTTATTTTAGAAATGCTATGTCTTACTATCAATTTCTTTTATGGCTTCATTTGCCGTTTTTAATGATTCACGAATGTGAAGAATATGTTTTATCGCCTTTAAGTTTTAAGGAATTTTTCAATTTAAAAACTCCTTTTGGTTCCGGAACCGATCGCAACTACCCGCTTGATGAAGGCTATGTATTTCAGGTAAACATTATCATTGCATGGCCGATGGTCATTATCGGCGCTTTACTTTACAACGTTGCACCCTGGGTTGGTTTTTCAATGATGTTATTTGAATTAACGATAAACAATTTAATGCATACAATAATTTTTCAACCTGATAAGCCTACTTATAATCCTGGGTTGATCACAAATTCTGCTTTGTTGCTGCCGCTTGGTACATTAACATTCCTCACAGCCATTCCGTTCTTTCAATGGTACGATTGGGTTTTTTCCGTAGTGGCAGGTGCTGTAATAGTTGGGTTATTGGCATATAAAACGAATAGCCGCCAGGGCAAATTAAAACGCCAATAGAATAATATAAATAAATGACAGCTACATTGCCTAACGAGCCGTCAGCTGACAATGCGGGCGGTTTCCGGAGGGTGGCATTCACCAAACCTGCAAATGGTAGTGAATAAGAAAAGAAACAACAAGTAAACCCCGCACTGTGGCTGCCGGCTGGACGTTAGCCACGATTATAAGAGAAAAAAGATGGCATATATTGTTCTTTGAAATTTTGGGGGTTTTTGCTACCTTTGTGAGGTAAAAGAGAAATGCCATGCTCACTAAAGACAGTGTAATTAAGACAATATCAAAGTTCCCAGACAGTTTCACCTTGGACGAATTAGTTGATAAACTGATTTTCATGGATAAAGTCGAACGAGGGCTGGATCAGTCTATGAATAACAAGGTCTACACGCATGATGAAGCCAAGAAAAGGCTCGAGAAATGGTTAAAATAGTCTGGACAGATCAGGCAATCCAAGATCTAACTGATATTGGGGAATACATTGCCAATGATTCCGAGCGATATGCCCGGGAAGTTGTTCAGTCGCTTTTTGAATCGGTTCATCTCCTTAAATCTCACCCAAAAGCTGGACGAATTGTTCCTGAATACAGACTTACCTACATCAGAGAATTAATCAGGGGAAGCTACAGAGTCGTTTACAGGATTGTTGATAAATTTAGAATTGATATCCTTACAGTTCACCACTCTGCCAGATTGCTTAAAATTACCAGAATTTCGCGGAAGAAATAAAATATAACCGTGGCTAACAAGCCTGTAAAACCGATGCTGATAAGGGTTATCGCTTTGCAAAAGTTATACCTGCACATGGTTTTACAGGCTGGGCGTTAGCGGCAATAAGAAATAAATTCAAAATAAATAAATACAAAAAAATGATTATGAAAAAAAACATCTTATTTCAGTTAGTATTTTTGATTTTATTTTCAATAGCTTTTATTTCCTTAAAGGCTCAAACGTCATCCGAGCAGGTTCGT
>CAISYK010001052.1 GCA_903889605.1 uncultured Bacteroidota bacterium | reverse complement strand
TCAATTAATAATGATTCATTTGCCTTTGCTGCACCAGTTTCAAGGGTTTGGAATTTTCCATTTTGAAACAATGAATAAGTAAACAGTATTTGATATTCTGTGTTATTAACAAGCCAGACATTGATGTCAGAATGAGGAATATCATTAATTTTTTCAGGAGAAAAGGCAGCATAAATTCCTTCTTGTTCCTGCTTTTTAATATTGGTTTTCGGTTTTATTTCAATAGGGACACCCGGAGCAGCATGATGTTTTGCAGGTTGTTCAATTTTAACTCCATCATAAATTAATACCAGTTCTGAAATTATATACGGAATTTCAAAACCATCTTCAATAGTAATACCTACAGTAGTTTTGTTAATTATTTTACTTACTGTTCCTTCTCCTTTTTCGTTTAAAAAACGGACTTTATCACCTATTTTGAAATTCATAGCGTAAATTTAAAACATTAAATTGGTTTGCAGCAACTCAGCAGCAAAAGAAAAAAGATTAGGTTAACCACGGAAATTTAGAGAACACAAAGAACCACATATTTATTATTCAAAAATATCTTTCATATAAGCCAGTCTGAGTGCAGCTCCGTGCTCTCTGTTTCTCTGTGGTGAATAGTTACAAATTAACTACCAATGCGCCTGAATCCATAACCGAATAATAAGAAAGATTTAGTTTTATGCATTCAGATTTCCATTTGCTTATATTGTATTCAGAGTTGGATGAATCAAAAACAATAAGTTTTGTTTCATATTGTTTTTCAATATCTGAAATATGGATATGCGGGTTTTTTGAAATGATCAGGTAATCCAACAGCAGAGGTTTTAGTGATAACAGCTTATTATTTTTTAATACTCCTTTCTCATTTATTATTGCCGCCCGCTTATCATAAAACTGTATGAAATTATTATTTATAGAAAGGTTATTTGTTTTGAAATTGCTTGAAATGATTTTAGTGTTATTAATTCCCAAGGTCCACCAATTATTTTTTACCCGGAATTTCTGGCCGCTTTCATTTTGAGCAAAAGCAGTATCTGTAAGCATTACATTGCTTTTAGCACTTATGAAATCCATTGCACTTGTTTTAGGAATGTTGTAAATGATAAAACATTTTTGCTGATATTGGTTATATTGTTCTATAAGCTGTAAGGAGATTATTATTACAACTAAACCTAAAGATGCAATCAAATAGCTGAACTTTCTGTTTACGAAATAAAAGAAGAATACAATAATTACTGCATAAAGAAGCCATGTATCAAAGACCGTAATTGAGATACCCCGCAGCACGGCATAGGGCCATTTTTCAATTACAATTACTGATTGGTTCAAAAACCAGACACACCAGCCGAATCCAATTGCAAGGTAATTTGCAATAATTGAAACTTTAGCAAGAGCAAACAATGCAATACCAAAATATATAATAGCAGTTGAGACAGGAATTACAATTAAATTAGACAGCAAAAAATAGTTCGGAAATTGATGAAAATAGTGCAGCCCCAAAGGAAATGTAGCTATTTGTGCTGCAATTGACACAGAAGTGATTGTCCAGATTTGTTCGAGCAGCCAGTTTTTTGGTTCAAACCATCCATGAATTTTTGGCTGAATATATACGATTCCGATAACAGCGAGGTAGGAAAGCTGAAATCCAACATCCATAATTAAATACGGATTAAACATCATCAGCAGAAATGCAGAAGCGGCCAGTGTATTGTAAATATTAGTATATCTATTATAGGCTTTTGCAATGATAATAAAACTAATCATTGCTGCAGACCTTAATACTGATGGCGATAAGCCTGTAAGAGCAGCATAAAACCACAATAATAGAATGAGTAAAACTGCTTTTATTATGTTTCCATGTTTTATTTTGTCTAAAAAGAAAAGCAGCCAATTAAAAACTATATACACAATTGCAACGTGTAAACCAGAAACAGATAATACATGAAGTGCTCCGGTACTTGAATATGCCGAAATAATATCTGCATCCAATTTATCGACACAGCCTAACAATAATGCGGAACCAACAGCAAATTCGTCACCGTACAAATGATTTTCAGTAAGGACATTAAGTAAATTATTTCTTAAATTTATAGAAACACGCAGTAAAAGATTACCTGAGTTTTTGCCGATGTAAACCCAATCACAATTTTTTATATATGCCTGGTGATATACATAATGAAATGTTAAAAAACTTTTATAATCAAATTCTCCAGGATTTTGAGGGGGGGGGACTTCTTTAAAATCAGCCTTCATAACAATTTCGTCGCCGTACTTTAGTTTCAATGCATGTGAATCTTTTTTAAAGTAAACCATTGCTTTGCCGCAGGTGTTTTTCCAAATATCTCCTTTTTTTACTGCAATAATTTCTACAACTGCTTTCAGTGATTTTTCTTTTTCCAAATACGGCTCACTGAGTTTTCCATAAACGTATTGTGTACTGTCTGTAAAATTTGAAAAATGATTTT
>CAISYK010001051.1 GCA_903889605.1 uncultured Bacteroidota bacterium | reverse complement strand
CTTTCCAAACATATACATCCATTTGCGCGATCCTGTCACCATCATTAGCTATTCCATTCCATTTATCATTTAAATCTTTACCATGAAAAATCATATCGCCCCAACGATCAAATATCCATAGGTCGCATTTTACTATACCTATACCTGAACCGAAAAAATAATCATTTATTCCATCTCCGTTTGGTGTAAATACATTAGGGATGAAGAAGGTAAATGCGGGTCCTATAAAAATCTCATGAGAAACAGTATCATAGCAACCATCGGCATTATGAACAATCAATGTTACAGTATAATTGCTGGCTGTCACATTTGGATAAACATGTACAGGACTTGGTATATTGGGTTCCAAAGTAATGCCGTCACCGAAATTCCAATTCCAATAAGTTACATCGGTTGATGACTGGTTATTTAAAGTAATAGTTGGATCAAGCACTGATGCAGGTACAGGAGTTGGGATAAATTCGGCAACAGGCAGGTTGAAAACATGAATCATCTGCGGCTTATTTAATGTTGACGTACATCCGTGATTCGATGCTGCAGTTAATTCAATATCATAATATCCCGGATTTGAAAAACAGTGTGAAGGGTCCTGTAAATTTGAGGCAGCGCTGCCATCTCCAAATTCCCAGTTCCAGGCCGCAATAACATCTCCTCCGCCGATAACAGTCTGATTAGTAAAATTTACACAATGAACAGGGCAGCCGGAAGGAATATCAACAGTGAAATTCACAACAGGATTTTGATAAAAATATAAAGTGACATTAGAAGAGGAGGATGTACATGGGCCAACTGGATCATTCGTAGTCAATGTTAATATTACCGAACCGGCAGTAAACTCAGCAAGACTTGGTGTATAAACAGCATTTAGAGTTAAGTTGTTAGGAATATACGTTCCATTACCACCGCTCCAAGTACCACTTGATGCAGTACCTCCTATTGAACCGTCGAGCGTAACAGCAGAGCCGGAACAAGCATATTGTGCAGAGCCTGCATTAGCAGTTGGTAATTGATTTATGGTTATTACCATTTCATCGTTCACACTTGAACATGGCCCCGCAGGATCATCAGTTGTATAAGTTAATGTAACAATACTTTCAGTTGTTTCCAATGTGCTGGGAGTATAAACAGCATTTGGGGAAGTATTATCAGGATTATATGTTCCTCCTCCTCCGCTCCATGTTCCGCTGTTGGCGGCACCGCCTATATTGCCGGCTAATGTAACTGTATTTCCAATGCAGATAGTTTGATCAATACCGGCAGAAACAGTGGCTATGGGGTTAATTGTAATTGTCATTTGTTTACTTACCGCCGGGCAAGGCCCTGCAGGATCGTTGGTGGTTAAAGACAAAGTAACAGAGCCTGCAGTTATTTCAGCTGCACTTGGGGTATATGTGCAGTTTAAACTTGTGTTGTTAGGATTAAATATACCTGTTCCACCGCTCCATGAGGCCGAAGTTGCAGCTCCGCTTATTGTACCAGATAATGTTACCGATGAACCGCTGCATACAGTCTGATCAGGAATAGCATCAAGAATTGCAGTTGGATACTCAACAACAACATAATTAATCATTTTAACGCATCCTGTACTGGAAACCATTGTAACAACATAAGTTCCGGGCTGCGCCACAGTTATAGTCTGTCCGTTATAAGGCCCGCCTGGGCCTGTCCAATTATAGGTATTGGCATCTTCATAAGGAGCAGTTAGTGAAACAGTTGAGCCCACACATAAAGAATCCTGCTGAATGACTTTAAGAATATTGCATTCGCAGTTAACATAGCCGTAACCGTAATGTCCGCCTTGAGTACAATCAGCACTTGTGAAGCGTATAGTCACAGGATTTCCAATTTGTCCAACTAAATCAACACTTACGGTTGACCATGGTTTATATTGTACTCCATTGCAGTTGGGCGAATTTAAGAAGTCAAGCCCTGCTTGTCCAGCTGTATATGTAATAGTAGTGCATGGTATCGGATTTCCGCCTGCATCCAATATTTCAACAGAAAAAAATGGCTGTTCCGCAACTGGATGGTTCGGATTTTCAAGTACACAAGCATACTGATATGTAAATACATTATTAGCAGCAGTAGGAGTGAAAACAGTTTCCATCCGTTCGGCTTCAGAACCATTAACTCCATTTCCTAAACGGCATGTATATGTTCCAGCGACATAACCAGGCATGGCTGGTGCCACAACAGGAAAACCTCCGCAAGGATCTACTCCTGCACCTGTCATAATGGTATGCCTTCCATTTGGGTCATTTGCGGCTGCATTTATTCCATTGGAAACAAAACCAGGGTTTGGGCAGCATCCGGGATTTGAACCCGTAAATCCGGTCCATCCCGATAAATCGCCGGCTTCAAAATCTATATTACCGCAAGCGCCTGTTAAATTAGGCGGAGGGTTGGGCGGCAAACCTTTTTGCCAGGTACCTTTTTTTTTGCCTATAAATTCTTGTTTTTTATAATATAAAAATCCAGCATAAGCTGAAGCATATTTAATCTCTGACCCTTCTTTTTTTCTGAATTCTTTCAACACCTTATTTTCATCAAAACCTTTCAAAAAATATTTGTTTGTGTCATTTTGAGACATCAGCCGAGATATATTCAAAAAGGCAGTAGAAAAAAACAGGATTAAGTACAAAATGCTTAACCTTATTTTTGAAAACAGCATAATTGATTTATCTGAAAATATTTTTACGAATATTTTTTTGTTCATAATGGTAAGAATTACTGTAAAACCGTTAAAGCAGTTATGTCATGTATAAATTTAATTTTAGTGTTGCAAAAAAAATAAAAATATCATAAAAGAATATTGAATTTTCACGAAGGTAAACAAAAAAAATCAGGAACAATTTTAAAATATATTTGATCTAATGTCAAATAGATACGGAACAAACAGAAAAGGTTGCATTTTAAAAATAATATTTTATTAACAATTATAAAAAAAATTCATTCGGCAGGAATCTTGAATTTTTGCTTGAATATTTTAAAAATATTAAGTCTAAAAGTTAAAATTAATACAATCTGTTAGAATGACGGACTTGAAGCAGGCTATAAAAAACTAAAGCAGCAAATAAAGATGTTTCACACAAAGACCAATATTGGCAAAATTCAGCAAAAAACAATTTCTTATTTTAGCTGTTGTTTTGCAATAAAGAATGCGTTTCCAGAGATGCCGTTTGCAAGTAAAATATGAATTTTATAGAGAAAAATATAAAGATAAAAAAGGCATAAAATCAGGCGTATCGCTGATACAACAGAAATGAATGACGGGAATGAAATAAAACTGAAGCCAAATTTTTTCTTTTAATAAAATTACTGTGTAGAGTTTACATACAGAATATATTTAATTTTTGGAAGTTGAATACAATAAATATTAACTAAAGCACTAAATAATTTTAATTTGCTTTTACGAGTTTATTATCTTGGTATTTAAGAATATAAACGAAATTATTTTCAAATCCGCTTTCTAAAGGATATTGCATGAAATTAAAATTGGATTCGATACCTTGATGTTTATAATCAACTAAATTATTTAAAAATCCGCTTCCGTATTTCTGCAAAGCAGAAATAAAATAACAAGTAATATCAAAGCCTTGAAAAGAATATAATTCAGGCTCTGTTTTAAATTTTTCGCGGTAGGATTTGATAAAATTTAGTGCTGCAGGATTTTGATAATTCAAGT
>CAISYK010001050.1 GCA_903889605.1 uncultured Bacteroidota bacterium | reverse complement strand
TGATCCAAAACCGAGAAATGCAGCATTTCCCAAAACAGCTTTGTGAAAGCTGTTTTTATTGCTGCATAATCTAATAGTGAGTTCACTAGGAAAAGTGTTGTTGACGCCAATATCATGAATTCCGAAGGAAAATAAAGTCCTAAATTTAAGTTCCTATATTCATAAAAAATCCATCTTTTATATGAAAATCAAATACCTTTTTACAATTGCATTACTATCGTTAATGTTATTAAAAAACCTCTTTGCTGCAGACAAGATTCTTTTTGAAGAAAATAAAAAACAATGGCCTGCACAAGCCAAATTCCGCGTTGGGGTTGGAAACGGAACTACTCTGTTTTTGGAAAAAGACAAATTTACATATGTAAAATATGATCCTGCCGAACTGGAAGCCATACATGAGAAATCTCAAGATAAAAAAAATATAAAAGGTATTAGTAATGAAATTGTCCATCTGCATGCCTTTCAAATGAATTTTACCGGATCTAATGCAGATGTTGAAATCACCGCCAAAGACAAAGCTCCTAATTACAATAACTATTTTATCGGCAATGATCCTTCCAAATGGTCTTCGGAAGTTGGTTTATACGCAGCTGTTAACTATAAAAATATTTATCCGGATATTGATATTGATGCTTATCAGCAGGGACAAAATTTTAAATACGATTTTATTATTGCTGAAGGAGGTAATCCGGCAAAAATTAAAATGGAGTTTAATGGAATGGACAAATTAATTGTTAAGCATAATAAATTAATTATTAAAACTTCAACAGGAGACATTATTGAAAACATTCCATATTCATACCAGTTAATTGATGGAAAAAAACATGAAATAGAATGTGAGTACGAACTATCAAGGGATGGAAAAACTGTTTCATTTAATCTTCCGAAAGGTTATAATCATAATTATCCTTTAACCATCGATCCTATTTTGGTTGGGGCAAGTTTTACAGGTTCTTCAAGTTCTACTACCAGCTACGGACACTGTGCTGCCTACGATCCGGCAGGAAATATTTATACGGGAGGCCAATGTTTTGGAGCTGGTTATCCTGTTACTGTTGGTGCTTTCCAATCAAGCTTCTCAGGATACTGCGATATTGCTATCAGCAAACTGAATCCTAATGCATCCAACCTTATTTGGGCAACTTATGTAGGCGGGACTGACAGTGATGTTCCATATAGTTTATTCATTCCGGCAAACGGAGAAATTTATATACTTGGAGCAAGTACATCTTCTGATTATCCTACTTCTGCTGGTTGTTTTGATAACTCTTATAACGGAGGTTCAGACATTGTAGTAACACATTTAAATTCTACCGGAACTGCACTTATCGGGTCAACTTATGTTGGCGGCAGCGGTGAAGACGGCGGAGGATGGGGCATTCCATGGAGCATGAATACTCACGATTCTCAGCGGGGAGAAATCATTGCTGATGCTGCAGGAAATGCCTGGGTGGCAAGTTTTACAAACTCCGGCGATTTCCCTACCAGCGCGGGTGCTTACAGTACAGTATTAAACGGCTCCGGCACATATGATGGAGTAGCTTTTCGTTTATCAAATAATCTTTCAGCAATGCAATGGGGCACCTTTTTGGGAGGAACAGGTAATGACGGATCTTATGCCTTACGATTAAACCAGGCTGGAGAATTATTTGTTACAGGATGCACCGGAAGCTCTGACTTTCCTAATACCGCAGGTGTTTACGATCAAACATTTAACGGAGGAACTGTGGATGGCTATATTACAAAGTTTAATCCAGCGGGAACAGCTGTACTCTCCTCAACATTTTTCGGAACAAACCAGGATGATATATCTTATTTTTTGGATTTGGATGGTTCAGGAAATCCATATGTATACGGATGCAGTGCAGGGAATATGCCTGTAACACCCGGAGTATACAGCAATGCCGGCAGCGGTAATTTTGTAAGCAAATTTAATCCGGGGCTAACATCACTTTTGTTTTCAACAGTATTCGGAGACGGGCCAAACGGCCATCTTGAGCCCGAAGCTTTTATGGTAGACAGCTGCCAAAATATTTATATGTCAGGATTTGGATCTAGTGACAACTACCCAGTTACAACCGATGCCCTTTACAGCACGCAAGCATCAGCACTTTACGGTTCATGCTATTTTTTTGTACTCAGCAAAGATGCTTTGACACAATTATACGGTTCATTTTATTACGGCACCCATGTTGACGGCGGAACAAGCCGTTTTGATCCAAGCGGAACAATATACCAGGGTATCTGCATGCCGGGCGGAAGTGCCACAACACCCAGCTGGGCTTGGGATACAGGGGCTTCGCTTACGGGATATGATATGTTTGTTGTTAAAATAGCTTTTCAACTGGCTGGAGTTAATGCTATTGCAGCAATATCACCTAATGATACGGTTTGCCTCGGATCTGCTGTACATTTTGTGAATACAAGCAACGGGGTAACTTACTCCTGGGATTTTGGCGACGGCTCAGCAATCAGCACAAGTACTTCACCTACCCATAATTATGCAGGCGCTGGAATTTATCATATATTGTTTACAGCTGTTGACTCTGCGAGCTGCAATATTGTTGACACTGCGCACTTGACAGTTACAGTATTACCTCAATTTCTGGTTGATATTGGAAATGACACGGCATTGTGCGGCATCCCCAATATTGTATTAAACGCCGGCACTTCAGGGATTATTTATACATGGTCGACAGGAGTGCACACTCAAATTATTACAGCTGCTACAGCTGGAAATTATTGGGTAACTGTTAGTAATGGTTCTTGTTCTGCCTCTGACACCGTAGATATCCAAATTTTAAATCATCCAGCCATAGGTAATGATACCAGCATATGCTTAGGACAAAGCTTAACATTAAACTCTTCAAATGCTGGTTCCTCACACTTATGGTCAACGGGGGCAACAACACAAACTATAAGCGTTACTGCCAGCGGTTTATATTGGGTTACTGTTTCAGCCGGAACATGTCAATTTCATGACACAATTAATGCAGCTTTTTTACCTTTTCCAATCGTTGATATCGGAAACGATACTGCAGTTTGTCTGGGTAATCCTGTAACTTTTAACTGCGGAAACCCCGGGTCATCCTACTTATGGTCTAATGGCAGCTTAGTGCAGTCAATTATTGTAAATACTTCAGGGACTTACTATGTGGCAGTTACAAACAGTTGTGCCACAGTTTCTGATACTGTTGAAGTAGCTTCTTTCTCCTGCGATTTAAGTATACCAAATGTGATTACGCCAAACGGACAGGGAATTGCCGTAAATGAATTGTTTTATATGCAAAATTTAGAATTTTATCCCAACTCATCTTTAATCATTTTTGACAGATGGGGACTAAAATTATTTGAAACTGATAATTATCTTAATAACTGGTCGGGCAGTAAATATTCTGATGGTGTTTATTATTATATATTATCGGGGCCTAAAATAATTAAACCTATTGCCGGTTTCTTCCAGATTATGAGGTAGTCCAATATTTACCAGCTCTTTCATCAAGCATGAAAGCATAAATCTGGGTTCGATTTATCATAAAAAAATTGTTGTTATAAAGTTTTGGTCATTTGAGCGTTCCCATTTCTTTTTCAAGAAAGAGGAACGCTCAAATAAAAGGACTTTTAATCTGAATTATTCTTGTTATTAATAGCCCCTGTTAATAGCTATTTTGCGGTTACATATTTCTCAAATCCATTCATCAGGGCCTTATAAAATAAATCTCCCTGAATTTGATAACCTCTGCCGCTGAAGTGAACACGGTCTTTTGCTGAAAGTTTAGCGGTATACCATTTTGCCATAGAACCATACCCGCCCATTATTTCATACAAATCCCAATAAGGCAGATTATGATGCAGACAATAGTTAATTACAGTTAATCTGGCATCTTTCATATCGGGATTTTTCACTCTTCCCTTGCGTGATTTGCGGAATGAATCAGCCGGAGTTGTCAATAAAATAGAGGCATTGGGGCTGGCTATTTTTATATTTGTAATAAGAGTATCGATATAGCGGTAGAATAATGCTTTATCAAAACCCGCTGAAAAAGCCTCATTAGTGCCTAATGAAACAATCACCAAATCGGCATTTAGATAAGAAAACTGCTCCATAAAATACTTCGACTTCACATAATGCCTGTATTCAGCTCCGTTTACGCCAATCATATCATATAAAATACCGGAAGAGTCATTCTCGAGCATCATTCCATAAATGCGGGTTGTTCTTTGATTAAGAGTATCTGTATCCTTATTCCTCAATATAATTTGATTAATAGGTTTATCAAATTTTAATTCAGAAATAAAGGCATTTGAGGCAGTATCAATTGATTTAAAAATTCCTTTTTCGCAATTTACTGCATCACAAATAGTAATATCATAATTATGCAGTCCTTTTTCCTGGAATAAAGTGAATTTTGTAAAGCTGTAACCAAGACCAGGCTGGTCTTTCACCGTTAAGTTTATTTCGGCCCACAAATCCTTTGTTTCAATAGTAAATCCGCTGACGCCTATAGGTAAAGGGTTTTCGTAAAAAACATTCCTCTTTGCATCCCATACTGTATTGGTTGTGGTTTTGTAAGTCGTTGGTTCATTGCTTTTAGCAACATGGTATGGAAATATCAACCCTCTGCCGGCATTACCGAATTTCAATTGCAGTTTTTGGCGAATGGTACCCGAAAGAAGGTCAGCCTGTAAGTGCGAATCACCAATATGTACAATATCTACACGCCCTTTTTTTGTTTCCTGTAACTCATACATTTTTTTGTAAAAAAAATGTAATGAACTGCTGTCATTTTCAATTTTATTTAAATTTTCATTAATGAAGGTAAATTGTTTGTACGATAAAGAGTCTGGAGTTTGAGCAAAAGCAGTTCCTGCGCATTTATTCAAGAAGGGAACAGCAAATAAAATTATTATAATGATAATTAATTTTTTCATTTAAAATTGGTAGCTTTTATTGTCAATTAGTAATTCAATTTAATTGATGACTGTATAAATTTTATTTTAAAATAAGCCCAAAAGGCTGTCAAACTTTTTCGAATCATTACAATTCTCAAAATTGTAAACCCAAATTTTATCTGGGCATAATACTATTAATAATGATCTTGATTAACAAGATCCATCTCTGCGAAAAGGGTCAATTGCGGGGAGATTCCGAAAAAAATCAAATTATTCAAATTAAGATTTTAAAATTTTATTCTTTTTCTTTATCCAAAAAGGAGAAAGCAGGCGATGAAATTTTATTATTATATTCCTTGTACCCGCTCATTAATTTGTTGAATAATAATTTCCCAGCTTTGTGTGCACCCTTAAAATTGAAATGCGTATAATCCTTATTAGCAAGGGTTGTGTCACCTTCCACCCATTTAACCATTGATCCATTTCCCCCCATTGCATCATATAAACTCCAGAAAGCAATTTTATTATTTTTTGCCATTCTTTTTTGTGTTTCTACTAAAATAGGAACACTCGGGTCGGTTTCATAAACACCATTATTACGGTAACTTTTATCCCCTACACTGATTAACAAAATACTTGTATTTGGGAAACTTGCCTGTATATGTTTTATTACGTTATTCATTCCGCGCTCATACCAAGAGAAATCAGTAACCTTTGGATTTACAGCATTTAGGCCATATTC
>CAISYK010001049.1 GCA_903889605.1 uncultured Bacteroidota bacterium | reverse complement strand
AACGCCCGGCTTGCAAACGCAGCAAAGGTAACGCCTTTGACAAGCAACAACACGTTAGTTTTGTTGCGGTTGCAGGCTTGTTGGTGGTAGTTATAAATTATTATAATCTAACGTTTTTAATTCTTAAATCAGCTTGATAATTTTTTTTATACAAATGATTTTTGTTTCAGTTTTAATTCGTAAAAGATATACACCAGGCTGGTAATTTTCAAGATCTTTAATGATTGTTTCTCCGCCAAAAATAATACCAGAAAAAATTACTACACCATGTTCTGAGTATATCTCATAGAAAATCTTTTCTGAACAGTTTTGTGAGACATTTTGAGGAAATTTAATTGCAAAATCATCTAAGATTGGATTAGGAACAATGATTACATCGGAATCAAAATATCTATTGTTTTCATCATATCCAGTAATTATCGAACAAATATAATTTGTATCTGGATAAACAGTCATTCCATTTTGCTGAAAGCATCTTAAATCTGATCCCCATTCAAATTGAGGGCAAATAAAACCAAGAAGTCCATAGGTTGACCCTATGCCTTCTATCAAATAAACAAAAGGTGACCCAAATCCTGAGCAATCTCCAATACCAAGCCTTCGGCGATATTTATTGCCAATTAAAATAGAATCATCTGTCACAATGCAATTTACCTGAAAACATTGGGATGTGTTCCCATACGAAGGAGGAAGAGTATCAGAAAGGTATAAATTAAAATCATAAAGTAGTACTTCACTTTGACTATCTTTTTTAATAAAATAAACTTTTTTATTTGTACTATCATTGCGATATGCCCCCATATATTTATTGATATGACCGACAGGATTTAAAAAGTCGCAAAGTCCATTCATCCCTAAAATAAATGAAAGTCCAGTTTTTTGTATTTTATGAAAGACTTTTCCTGCGATTATTGAATCTCCCGTAATAAGATATTGGTATTCCTCACATGGATCATTCTGATATCCACCACATTGTTCACTCCACATAGCATTATTGGATGGGAATGGATAGTAAACATTTGTTTGAGCTAAGCAATTAAATGCAAATGACCAGATTAAAAGAAATGCAATTACTGTTTTCATATAACCATGTGTAAGGTACCATAATTACCACCAACGCCCGGTCGCTAAACGCAGCAAAGGCAGAGCCTTTGATAAGCAACTTTGCGCAAGCATTGTTGCGGTTAGCGACATGTTAGGGCCAGTTTTTATTTATTGAATTGATAATCTGTGACAAATTTTATATTCATTAATAATTCGTTTTTAAAATTGTAATAATGCCAAATACCTGTTAAGACTGATACAACTTCAATTACATTTATAGATTTAATATCAGCAGGAATACTGGTAATAAGCATTTTGCAAATTGAGCTCTTCGAATTGCTGATTTTAAGTCCATTTTTAAATACAATGTTACTATCCGATATTGCTCCAGACACAATTTTAAGTAACTTATCTTCAGGATCCTGAAAAAATACAATTCTGCTGCCTTTGTATGAAAGATTATAAAGAGTATCGGTTTCTGAATCTTTATATGAATGGATAATCGTTTTTGAGACTATAAATAATGGATATGCCTTTAGAAAATCAAGAAAATTAGTATATCTACCAAAGGGGAAATAGGATAATTCATTTTTCGCTAACAAAACCAAGGTGTCGTGATGAGATTCATAATTTATAATTTTATTATCATCAGTGGAAGGATGCTCTTTTAAATAGTTAGATTGAGTGAAAGACAAAACAGAAAACATGAAGAAAAAATATCCGATTAAAAACCCTTTTCTCAACATAGGGAGTAACAATTAGTAAAAATTGGCCCTAACGAATGGCTAAGACCGGGTTATTTGTGTTAAAAGACTTTTGGGTTT
>CAISYK010001048.1 GCA_903889605.1 uncultured Bacteroidota bacterium | reverse complement strand
ATAATTTATAATACTTTTATTAAAAAAACATCCGCCATAAGCGGATGTTTTTTTAATAATTTTTTGAAATAACTAATCTTCTGGTTTGAGAGTATCCATCCATTTTCAAAACATAAAAATAAATTCCATCAGGAATAGCAGCTGTTTCAATTGGAATGGAATAGGAGCCGGCCTTCATCTCTTGGTTCAAAATAGTGGAAACGGAATTGCCAAGCATATCAAATAATTCAAGAGAAACTTCTCCTGCAGTATTTATTTGAAAGCTGATAACTGTATTTTGTTTAGCAGGATTCGGATTGTTTTGTGAAAGCTTAGCAGGAGGCATGGATTCATTATATGGAATACCGGAAGTATTATAATTTAATTCGGGACCGGTTATATCATCAAAAAATATTGTATCTCTATTGTTGGAATTGGGATTAAATAGAATTACAATTTTATCAATTTTATTCGGCAAAGCATAGCTTCCGCCGGGAGAATTATAATAATAAAAAGTAACCAACTCCCAAGCATTTTTAACTGTAGTTGCGGCGGCATATTCACTGTGAACTCCGGCAGGATAATCATTAATACTTCTAATACCTAACTGCAGCAGAATTTGAGTGCCGATTGGAGCACTTGTATATACTTTCATTTGTATTTTAGGAGCCTGACTGCTTAAATCAGCATAAGGACTAACATCAATTAATTTAAAATCGGGATATAATTTAATAACATCATACCTGACAGTATCCCTAATATATTTGGCACAATGTTCACTGCTGTCAATATCGTTCGGTGCGGGATTATATGTTAATGAATCCAAAATACCTGTGTATGGTCCAAAGCTAATAGCTCTTATTCCTTCAAAATCTCTATATAGTTGTTGGCCAAATGTATTTTGTATAACTATAAAAAATATAATAATAAAGTATAATTTTTTCATGGCTTAAATTTTTTAATGATCATGATATATTTAAAATCTAACCACAAACGTAAAAACGATTTATAGTAATCATAAGTAAATTCGTTAATATGGTGATTAATATAGCTTGAATTAAAGAATTATTGTTTAAGATTTTGCGGCCAATCACATTTTGACCTTACCCTGATTTATTGTAATAATATTAAATAATCCATTCAAAATAATAAAAGCATACTCATTTATCTAAATATTATTAACAGAATATATAATGGTAATAACAAATCCAATTCCCTAAAAATTACAAATCACAATTATTTGATTTTGGCTATTAAAAAATCGATCTCATCGAATATTGACATATATATATATTAACAAGATATACGTTTGCATAATATTAAAAAAAACTCTCATTATCCTGTTTCAAAAAAGGTCAGGGAAATAATTTTTTTTAGTTTTTGACAAATGAAAAATAATTTACCAAAAGTCTTAATGTTGGGGTGGGAATTCCCGCCAATAATAAATGGAGGATTGGGAATTGCATGTCATGATCTTTCCAGTGCTATGTCCAACTTAGCAGATATAACCATGATTATTCCGAAATCAAGCCCGGGTTTTAAAATGAAAAACATGAACCTTATCGGACTCAATAATCTGGATTCAAATTCACTGGGGAATTATTACAATGAAACTCCTCAGTCATTACCTTTCAAGATGCATTCATTTCCGTTAGATATTGATCCGTATTACGCGGAAAAATCCAATACCAGTAATAATTACAGTTCCGATCTGACAAATAGAAAAGAAAAGCTGGAAGCTTTCAATATTGGTAATTTATACGGAAATGATATAATTAATAAGGTTACCCAATATTCAAATATCACCTCTCATATTGCAGACAAAATGGATTTTGATATTATCCATGCACATGATTGGATGACTATGATGGCGGGAATAAAAATCAAACAAAGAACAGGAAAACCATTAGTGATGCATATTCATTCATTGGAAGTAGACCGCGGCGGTGAAAACAGCAAAGGCTGGGTATACGAATTGGAAAAAAAAGGGATGGGATATGCTGATTTACTAATGCCTGTTAGCAATTTTACTGCTGAAAACATTAATAAATATTACGGAATCAGCAAAGAAAAAATGTCTGTAATACATAACGGCAGCAATATTGTAAAACCGTTTAAAAGTGAAAGAAAATTTAAAGAAAAAACAGTTTTATTCGTTGGACGTCTAACAAGGCAGAAAGGGCCTGAAAAATTTCTTGAAATTGCCGCAAAAGTATTAGAAAAAAACCCTAATGTTCGATTTGTAATGGCTGGCGTTGGCGATTATTTTAAGTCATTATTAGAGCAAAGTGCTTATAAACATATCGGAAATCGTTTTCACATGACAGGTTTCCTAAATTTAGAAAAACTGCGGTATTTATTTTCTGTCAGCGATATATACTGCATGCCTTCCGTTTCAGAACCATTTGGTTTATCAGCCGTTGAAGCGGCACAATTTGGTATTCCATGCGTAATTTCAAAACAATCAGGAGTAGCGGAAGTATTAAGCGGTTCTCTAAAATTTGATTTCTGGGATGTAGATAAAGCTGCTGGCTGCATCCTAAATTTACTAAGTAATAAGGTGTTAAGAGATAAAGTAGTTAAGGATGCGTCACATAATTTAGATAGGATCAGCTGGGATATTTCGGCTAAGAAAATTATGAATTCATATGCATTAAACAAATTAATAAAAAACCAATAAAAACAAACATTATGCCGTCAATTTGCTTCTATTTTCAGGTACATCAGCCTTTTAGAATTAAAAATTATTCTTTTTTTGATATCGGAAATACGCATGAATATGAGGATGATTTAAACAATCAAAAGATTCTAAATAAAGTGGCGGACAAATGCTATCTGAAAACGAATCAAAAAATGCTGGAATTAATTCATCGGCACAAAGGCAAATTCAAAATAAGTTATTCAATCAGCGGAACCGCAATAGAACAATTTGAAAAATATCGTCCGGATGTTTTACAATCCTTTATTGATTTGGCAGAAACAGGATGCGTGGAATTTCTATCAGAAACCTATTATCATTCTTTAAGTTATATTTTTTCAAAAACGGAATTCAAAAGACAGGTTGAAAAACATGCCGCAGTGATTAAAAAATATTTCAACCAGGTACCAAGAGTATTTAGAAATACTGAATTGATTTACAATAATGAACTTGCAGGCTATATTCAAAATATGGGATACCATGGAATTATCTGTGAGGGAGCTGATAGACTGCTGAATGGAAGGAGTCCAAATTTTATTTATAAGCCTGCAGGAGGTGCAGACATGAAATTATTATTAAAAAACCATCGTTTATCAGATGATATAGCGTTCCGTTTTTCGGATAAGGGATGGGCTGAATATCCATTAACAGCAGAAAAATTCAGAAACTGGGTTCACGATTTTGCAGGTAACAGCGAAACAATTAATTTGTTTATGGATTATGAAACCTTTGGGGAACATCAATGGGAATCAACAGGGATATTTGATTTTTTAGACCATCTTCCGGATGAAATATTAAAACACCCTCACTTTGATTTTAAAACTCCTTCCGAAGTTATTAATTCATTTCCTTCCAGAGACGTATATGATGTGCATGATTTTAGTTCCTGGGCAGACTCTGAAAGAGATCTTTCAGCCTGGCTAAGCAATTCAATGCAAAAGGAGGCAGTTAAACAAATCTATTCGATAGAACAGGAAGTAATGTCATGCGGAGATCCAGGCATTATAAAAGTATGGGAACGTCTACAAACTTCCGACCATTATTACTACATGTGCACTAAGTTTTGGAATGATGGTGACGTACATAAATATTTCAGTCCTTTTGACTCCCCTTACGATGCCTATTTATATTTTATGAATGTGTTCAGTGATTTGGAATGTTCATTAAAAAATATACACAAAAAATTAAAAGCCTCATCACGGTTGTCTAAGACAGAACAAATAAATGCAAAAAAGAAATTGGAGATCAGCTCCATTCTTTCAGCGAATAAAAAACCTATCAGCAAGGAAAATATTAAGACAGTCGGCCTCAGCGATAACATAGATAAAAACATACTTAAACAAGCTCATTTAAAAGAACAATATTCTAAAATGCTTGTATACATGGAAGAATAGGAATTTAAAATATTTTTAACTTTCTATTTATAATTTTTCCAAATCAAAACAAATTACTTTTAAGCAAAATAATTTTAGTTTTTTACGGTGAACTTTTCGAATTAATATTCAATATTTTTAATTCCAACCGATTATTAAATAGTTCGTTATTTGAAATCTGGTCTTCGCCAAGCTTCCTAATTTGAACGGCAAATTTGGATTCTCTATATCCCTTACTAATAATTCTTTTCATATTAATACCCCTCATTATTAGATAATTTCCAACTGCTTGTGCTCTGTCAAAAGCAAGCTTCTTGTCGTATCTGCGTTTTCCTTCAGAACCAATATAATAGCAAATTTCAATAATTAAGTCCGGGTTCATATTTAATAATCCGAACACTTTATTCAATTCGAAATTTGAAACAGGAAGGATATCTGCTTTTTGGGGTGCAAAAAATATATTATTCAAAATAGTTGATGCATCCTTGACAAATGGATACATTTTCACAGTCTTATGTAAATTGTAATAGTTGACGTCATTTGAAATATCGAAATGCTCCGATTGAAATAAATATCCTTCAGCTTCATAACTAATACTAATATTTTTTCCTGAAGGAAGTATAAACAAATAATTGCCTGATTTAATATTTGCATTATATACTCCTAATATTTCTTCCGTTTCATTATCCGTGACTGTGATTTTTGAGTCATTAATATACTTTCCTGTTATACCCATAACTTTTCCCTTAATAAGTGTGATCGAAGATTTTTTATCATTATAGAAAGTTACTATATAATTACTTTTATCATCATAAACATCTTCTTTAATTGTACGATAGTAGCCATTTTTCATATCTGTTGTTAATTTATCATAATTTATAACAGATACTAAAACATCATAATCTGTTGCTTTGGCTGGGTACCCGATATTAGCTGGTTTTGTCCAGACACCTTTATCAGAAAGGGTACTCGTTAAAATATCAAAACAGGTGCTCTTCTTATACCCATTTGAACTAAAGTATAATGTATGACCATCGGGACAGAAGAATGGTGCTATTTCATCACGAGCAGTATTAATAGCCGCCCCCAGATTAGCTGCTTTTCCCCATTTACCATTTGGCAATTTTATACTTTTATAAATATCTTTTCCTCCATAACCTCCGCTGCGGTCACTTGAAAAAAATAAAGTGCCGCCGTCTGCTGAAATAAATGAGTTATACTCCAAACCATCAGTTTTAATATTTTTATTAAGTTTTTCGGGTTTAGTCCAAGAATTATCATTTAAACAAGAAGTGTACAAATTGCCCTCTCCCT
>CAISYK010001047.1 GCA_903889605.1 uncultured Bacteroidota bacterium | reverse complement strand
GCATCGCTTCTCGGGCCTTTTACAATACTTACAAAAGAACGCCATTCACTCATGTTATAGGCTACCACAACAAGAATTCCTGCTAAGCATGACATTGGAATTAGAGTTGCCCATTTACCAATAAAGAGCATTATTATGAGTAAAGTAATTGCGTGTATTATTCCTGCAACAGGAGTTCGCCCTCCATTTTTTACATTGGTTGCTGTTCTGGCAATTGCACCTGTTGCCGGGATACCTCCGAAAATGGCTGAAAATATATTTGCGGCTCCTTGTGCAATAAGTTCCGTGTTTGAACGGTGCTTGCCTCCAATCATTCCATCTGCGACAACAGCAGATAGAAGCGATTCAATTCCTCCCAGAAGGGCAATGGTAAATGCGGGCTGTATCAAATGCTTAATAATACCTAAATCTATATGCGGAATTACTGGTACAGGCAATGAAGAAGGTATTTCACCGAAAATGCTTCCAATTGTGGAGACAGGCCATTTTAAAATATTAGCCAATGCAGTAAATAAAAGTATTGCAACCAGAGAACCAGGAATTTTTGAGGTGATTTTTGAGAACCCAAATGTAATTATTACCGTGCCCAAAGCAACCGCAATAGCAAACCAGTTTACACTATTTAGATTTTGAAAATATTCTGCCCATTTTTCAATAAACCCTGAAGGAACTTTTCCCATTTCCAAACCGAAGAAATCTTTCATTTGTGAGGAAAAAATAATTAACGCAATTCCTGTAGTGAAGCCAACAATCAATGGATGAGGAATATATTTTATTACTGAGCCGAGTTTGGCGAAACCCATAATCATTAAAATTATTCCTGCAATAAATGTTGCAATGATTAACCCATCAACACCATACTGCTGAACGATACCATAAACAATAACAATGAAAGCACCGGTTGGCCCGCCGATTTGAACCCTGCTTCCGCCGAAAAAAGAAATAATAAAGCCAGCGATAATCGCTGTATAAAGCCCTTTTTCAGGTGAAACACCAGAAGCTATGGCGAAAGCAATTGCTAATGGCAGAGCCACAATACCAACAATAACACCAGCAATTAAATCTTTAATAAATGCATCTTTGTTATATCCCTTGAGCGTTGAAAAAAGTTTTGGTCTAAACATATTGTATGTCTTTTTTTATGGTTTAGCGGTATTACCAGGAACTATTAAAGAATTCAAATACATTCTGGCATTTTTGATATTATCCCACTCAATAGAGTTCACATCCATTGCATTAATTTTTACCAATTCGGATTTAAGCTCTTTTAAAAATTTGGCAATTGTTTTTTCGTCAGCCTTATTTTTTGATAATTTCAGCAATTCCTTATCTATCATTATTGATATTTCTGAAGTGTTTTTAACTTGCTGTATTTTCTTTATTGTTACCTCTTTTGATTGATTCATATGTTTGAGTCTTTGTTCTATTGTGTATCAAATTTAATTTTGTTTAATTCATGTTTATTTATGCATTGTATTGCTTCCTTCAAATTTTCACTTTTATCAGCAT
>CAISYK010001046.1 GCA_903889605.1 uncultured Bacteroidota bacterium | reverse complement strand
CTTTTTGCTTTGCTTTTTATAATTGTGAATAATCGTTTTTTATATACATATATTAAGTTCTTTGTGACTGAGGCCTTCGAAGCGTTGTTACTACTGCGACGCATTGCAGTTAATTCAGCCTTCAAAAACAAAAAACGCTGCTGAAATATTTTTCAGCAGCGTTTTTGTTATTTTATAAAATTACGTCCTATTCAGTCAGATCAAAAGTTTCCAAAAACTTAGTGGTATAATCGCCTCTGATAAAATTCTCGTCTTTCATTAATTTAAGGTGAAAAGGGATAGTCGTTTTTATTCCTTCAATCACGTATTCACTTAAAGCGCGGTGCATTTTTGCAATAGCCTCTTCACGCGTTTGCGCAACAGTAATAAGTTTTGCAACCATGCTGTCGTAATTCGGCGGAATGGTATAACCTGCATAAATATGCGAATCTACACGCACGCCGTGTCCGCCGGGAGTATGTAAGTTTACGATCTTTCCTGGTGAAGGTCTGAAATTATTAAAGGGATCTTCAGCATTAATGCGGCATTCGATAGCATGCAGCTGAGGGAAATAATTTTTACCTGAAATAGGAACACCTGCGGCAACTAATATTTGTTCACGTATCAGGTCATAATTAATTACTTCTTCAGTTATGGGATGTTCAACCTGGATACGGGTATTCATCTCCATAAAATAAAAATTACGGTGCTTGTCAACCAAAAATTCAACAGTGCCGACACCTTCATATCTTACAGCCATTGCAGCTTTAATTGCAGCGGCACCCATAGCGTCACGTAATTTAGTTGTCATAAAAGGCGAAGGCGTTTCTTCAACTAATTTTTGATGGCGTCTTTGTATAGAACAATCTCTTTCTGATAAGTGGCAGGCTTTTCCGTACTGGTCTCCTACAATTTGAATCTCGATATGGCGGGGTTCTTCAACATATTTTTCCATATACATGGCGCCGTTGCCGAATGCGGCTTCCGCTTCTTTAAAAGCTGAATCGTAAAGGGCATCCATATCTTCTTCTTTCCAGACAATACGCATACCGCGGCCTCCTCCGCCTGCAGTAGCTTTAATGATTACCGGATAACCAACAGCAGGTGCTAATTCCTTTGCCTGCGCTGAACTTTCCAGTAGTCCATCTGACCCTGGAACACAAGGTACACCGGCAGCTATCATGGTAGTTTTAGCAGATGCTTTATCACCCATGGAATTTATCATTTCGGGGGTAGCACCGATGAATTTAATGTTATGTTCCTGGCAGATTTTTGAAAATTTTGCATTCTCTGATAAAAAACCATAACCTGGATGTATAGCATCGGCATCGGTTATTTCGGCTGCGGAAATAATGCTTGGAATATTTAAGTAAGAATCTTTGCTGGCCGGCGGACCGATACAAACGGCTTCATCAGCAAATTTAACGTGTAGTGAATCTTTATCGGCAGTAGAATAAACTGCTACTGTTTTAATTCCCATTTCTTTGCAAGTACGGATAACGCGCAATGCTATTTCTCCCCTGTTTGCAATAAGTATTTTTTTAAACATCTTTCTAATAAGTTTAAAGTTTTAAAGTTTAAAGTTTGAAAGTTCAACAGTCTGGAAAACATTCAAAATTTAAACTTAAACTAATATTGAGTTTAATAAGTTTTAAGTTTCAAAGTCCCGTTTATCAATACACATAACTTTGAACTTTGTACTTTAAACAAATTTAGCTAGGGTCAACTAAAAACAATGGCTGATCGTATTCTACAGGAGTAGCATCATTTGCCAATACTTTTACAATTTTACCTTTAACTTCAGATTCAATTTCATTGAAAAGTTTCATTGCTTCAATAATGCAGGTAACTTTTCCTGGCATAATATCATCGCCTACATTAACAAACAGAGGTTTATCAGGAGCAGAAGAACGATAAAATGTACCAATCATAGGTGATTTAACTGTTATATATTTTGACTCATCGTCCGCTGGAATTACTTTTACTTCAGGCGCTTTAGTTTCGACAGCATGCACATATTCCTGCTGCACCGCCGGAGCCTGCATTACAGGCTGAGTACTCTGAACAAATACTTGTTCTTTACTTTTGCTTGCAGGTGTTTTAATAATAATTTTTATTTCTTTTGTTTCAATTTCCACTTCGCTTGCGCCTGATTTTGCTACAAATTTTATTAAATCCTGAATTTCGTTTAATTTCATTTTATGTAATTTTAAAATTAATACTCAAATTGTTTTTTGCCTATTTTCAACCGCCGCAAGCCTATTGATAATTTGTAAGATCGGCTATTCCATATTAACTATTATAGGCCCATTTCAAATAAATTGATCCCCAGGTAAAACCTGCACCAAATGTAGAAATTATTATATTATCGCCTTTTTTCATTTGATTTTCATATTCCCATAGACATAACGGAATTGTACCGCCTGTAGTATTGCCGTATTTTTGTATGTTCAGCATTACTTTTTCAGGAGGCAGCCCCATGCGGTTTGCTGTAGCATCAATAATACGCTTGTTTGCCTGATGCGGCACCAACCATGCAATATCATCAGACTTTAAATTATTCTTTTCCATTATTTCAGCAGACACCTCAGCCATTCCAACCACAGCTCTTTTAAAAACCGGCTGTCCGTCCTGGAATACATAATGTTCTTTTGCATCAACAGTTTCGTGAGAGGCTGGTTTTACTGATCCTCCAGCTTTTTGATGCAGGTATTTGCGCCCTGAACCATCAACTTTTAAAATAGAGTCTATAACGCCTAGACCTTCTGTATTAGGCTCAAGCAAAACGGCTCCTGCGCCGTCGCCAAAAATAATACATGTAGAACGGTCGGTATAATCCATTAATGAAGACATTTTATCAGCGCCTACAACAATGACTTTTTTATATTTTCCAGTTTCAATAAATTGTGTGCCCGTTGCCAGCGCAAACACAAAGCCTGAACATCCAGCCGAAAGGTCGAATCCCCAGGCATTAGTTGCTCCTATTTTATCACAAATAACATTGGAGGTTGCTGGAAACACAAAATCAGGTGTAACAGTACCAACAATAATAAGATCGATATCCAGGGCGGTGATACCGCGTTTTTTAAGCAGAAGTTCAATCGCCGGAACGCACATATCGGATGTACCTAATCCTTCACCTTTTAATATTCTTCTTTCTTTAATTCCTGTGCGTGATTCAATCCATTCAGAAGTCGTTGGAACGAAGGTTTCTAATATTTCATTAGTAAGAATATAATCTGGAACATATCCAGCAACGGCAGTAATAGCAGCAGTTATTTTAGTCATTATTGAAAAGCTTGTTTTATTTTATGGGAAAGTTTTGCTTCTACTATATCTCTTGTCAGCATAAGCATATTTTTCACTGCAATATCATTCGAAATTCCATGTCCGATCATTACAGTTGAATTAATACCCAGCACAGGTGTCCCTCCGTAACTTTCATAATTGAAACGGTCGAAATACTCATCACTTAACCCTCGTTTTTTTATAATTTCATACATGGCTTCAGCTTGTTTTAACACTACGTTTCCGGTAAATCCGTCACATACAATTACATCAGCCAAATCATTAAATATATCGCGCCCTTCAACGTTGCCGATGAAGTTAAAATCCTTGGTATCCTTCATTAAACTGTGTGTAGCCTGAGATATAAGATTACCTTTTTCGGGTTCCTCACCAATGTTTAATAAACCCACTTTAGGTTTTTTAATTCCGTAAACATGTTCTGCAAAAAGTGAACCCAGTATAGCAAATTGGTATAAAACATCAGGTTTGCAGTCTGCATTAATACCAACATCAAGTATTAAGCCTACTCCTCCGTTTTCTTTGGGCAATAAAGAAGTAATACAAGGGCGAATTACGCCGGGTATAGTTTTTACGCTGAACATTGAGCCAACAAGCATTGCGCCGGTATTGCCGTTGCTTGCAAAACCATCAATGCCGCCGTCTTTTAAAAG
>CAISYK010001045.1 GCA_903889605.1 uncultured Bacteroidota bacterium | reverse complement strand
TGAAGGAATGTTAAATATCGGCCTTAACCCTACTGTTGAAGGAACAGGACGAAGTATAGAGGTAAATATTTTTGATTTTGATAAAAATGTTTATGGTCAGGAATTAACCATTTATTTTGTTAATCGATTGCGGGATGAAATAAAATTCAATACCTTAGAGCAGCTAAAAGAACAATTAGGAAAGGATAAAGAGAATGCAGCAAAGATACTTACTGAAGTTCCTGATTTTATTTTTCCAGTGATATAATGATATATCAAAAAAAATTTAAATAATATTATTGGGGCGTTTCCCTTTCTTAAAAAAGAAAGGGGCGGGCTTTTCGCTTCAATCTTTTGCAAGGGCAAAAGGATTTTCGCTTCAATCCCTAACGCAGCATTCAGTTATTAAATAGTATCGATACATTTATATTATTTCACCGAAACTTTAGTTAGTGTCTGTCTTTAAAGTCAAAAATAAGCCGCTGATTAGTGTCTGTCCATACAGTCGGCATTAATATCAGCACGTCATTGCGAAGGAGGCACGACTGAAGCAATCCCATTCGCGTATATGAGATTGCCTCGGATGAAAAAAACTCCCAATAACGATCCGTTTGAGAGTGTTTTATTAATTACACGATAATGAATTATAATTTAAATATCTAAGAATCTATGTCAAGTGCTTTTTGTTTTTTTTAATTACCTGACTCAATGTACAGATACTAATTAAACTAATTTAATTCATAATTCGTGAAATCAGATCAAATATTTCCATTCATTTTTCTGTTAAAGCTAATTCTGAGAAAGACTATAATGCGCGGTATAATAATAATTATAACATTAACGATTTCTGCATCTGCGGAATCGCAGAACCTTGTTCCTGACCCAGGTTTTGAGATAATGACTAAAACTCCAAGCAGAGAGGATAATTCAATACGCTGTACCAGCAATTGGATTAATCCCGTAGTTTCTGCCGGGGATTATTATAATAGAGCATCCGACAGCAAATTTACCGGCGTTCCCAGAAATGAATTTGGTTTTCAGGAACCTCACTCAGGGAATGGATATGCGGGAATCTGCATTCAAAATGATTTAATAGAGTATGTAGAAACTAAACTTACAAGCCGATTAATCAAAGGGAAACAATATTTAATTGAATTTTATATCTGTAAATCAGAAAACCGATTGGGGTCTGTAAATGAATTTGGTGTTTTATTTACCGATAAAATGGAATTTGGCTATGAAAAAACAGGGATACCTTTCAAACCAATAGTCAATTTTGTAAATCCAAACGGATATACGGATAATAAAGAATGGACAAAACTTACTGCAGCATATACTGCTGAAGGATTTGAATTTGCCTTTATATTAGGATACTTTAATTATGACCAAACAAAAGTCAATAAATGGAAAGCACATTATTATATTGATGACGTTTCAATAACTTTAATAAATGATGAAAAAAGTATTATTTCAATATTGCCAGCCAAAGATTCTATAAAAGAATTTCAGCCGATAATTGGTGAAACAATAACTCTGAAAAATATTTTCTTTTCTCCAAATAAAAGCGACCTTCTGCCAGAATCATTTGAAGAACTTAATAAACTTGCAGACAAGCTATTAAAAAATATTAATACCTCTATTGAAATATACGGTCATACCGACAATGTTGGGAAAGAAGAAGAAAACAAAAAACTTTCCGAAGCCCGGGCAAAAGCTGTTGCAGGCTATTTAACCTCTAAAGAAATTTCGCAGGATAGAATTACGTGCAGAGGTTTTGGAAGTACGAAACCTATTGCTTCAAATGAAACTGAAGACGGCAAACAACAAAACAGAAGAGTTGAATTTATTATAAACAATAAAAAATAATGGTCGGCAAAATCAATTTGAAATCCATAAATCAATGTAGAAAATTTATGAAAGCAGTTATTGCTTTACTATTGTTTATTTTGTTTTTTCAAAAAACTAATGCCCAAAATCAATTACTTGATTCGCTGACATTGGACACTCTTACGGCTTTCACAAGTATAGCTGAAGCAATAAAACATCCCGAACAAGTAATAAAATTAGAACTTAGAAAAAAAAGATTGAAAAAATTTCCGCCTGAAATTTTTCAGTTTCCTAATCTGCAGTACCTGGATATAAGTAAAAACGATATCGAAGAGCTGCCTGCAGAAATCGGCCAGTTAAAGAATTTACAATATTTTGCTGTTTCAAGAAACGGCCTGCAGGAATTTCCACCACAAATCGGCGGCTTAACTAATCTATATTACCTCGAAGCTAATAATAATGATTTAACCTCTCTCCCGCCGGAAATTGGGAAACTGGAAAAACTAAAAAACCTTGATTTGTGGAGCAACGATCTTGCTAAATTTCCGGCAGAACTAAGAAATTTAAAAAACTTACAATTGTTGGATTTGCGTGTTATCATGATTCCCGATGGAGAGCAGGCGCGTATTCAATCATTACTGCCGCATACAAAAATATTTTTTTCGCCATTTTGTAAATGTGAACAATAGAGATTTGTGGAAATTACACAATTGAGAATTGGAGAAATATAATAAAAACATGCATCTCTTCAAATCAATGAATCTCCAATTATTTTAATCAATAATCTCCAAATATTTAAATCTCAAATTCAAAATATATAATGAATTTCCACCTCACATTCCACATACCTCCGATTGAACAAAAAATTAATTATGCACACAAATTATTATTTATTGGCTCTTGTTTTACCGAAAACATTGGCGAAAAAATGCAGCAGTATAAATTTAATTCGGAGATTAATCCCAATGGTGTTTTATACAACCCTGCAAGTATGTCTGCTGCTTTACGCAGATATATTGAAAATAGAACAATGCTGGAAGATGAACTTTTTTATGCAAATGAATGCTGGAACAGCTGGGAGCATCACAGCCGTTTTTCAAATACAGACAAACAAACCTGCTTAACCGAAATAAACAAAAGCATTTCAACTGCGCATGATTTTATTAAAAACACCGACTGGATTTTCATAACCTTCGGTTCTGCCTTTCTATACAAGCTGAATGCAACAGGTGAAATAGTAGGAAATTGTCATAAAGTTCCCCAAAAAGAATTTTCAAAACAAATGCTCAGTGCTGCTGAAATTGCAGCTG
>CAISYK010001044.1 GCA_903889605.1 uncultured Bacteroidota bacterium | reverse complement strand
TTTATAAATATTAAAAGCTTTAAGAAATATTTCATTTTTAAGGGAATCAATTGAGTTTTGCAATACATTATATTTCAAATAAATAATTTTATTTTTTGCGGATATTGTTTGAAAAGCGCTGTCAGATTTGAGAATAAATTTATAAGCAGTATCAATATTTGAAAATGGATTATCATTGCGGGAATATATAATGCTTAATCCGAAAGAAGAGGCCGCTGTTTCTTTTTCCATCGATTTTTCGAACAACCGCTTAGCCTCAAAATAATTATAGTTCTTTAGCGCAGAATAGGCTTTTTCAATTGTATTAGCTTTAATAGAGCTGGTAAAACTTAATATAACTAAGAAAAAAATGATTTTAAATTTAAACATAAAATGAATAAAGTTTTTTGTAAAATTAGCAATATCCTCTGATTGTGCATGTATTTCTTGTTATCTTAAGAAATGTTTTATCAGGATTTTTGCTGAAATTTTATTACAAAAAGTGAATAAATATTATTGTAAAAATTAGTAAAATGATTTACATATAAAGATAAAAAAAATCCCGCATTTATTAAAATGCGGGATAAAAAATAAAGTAAAGCAAATCTATAAATTTCTGATCGGATTATTACTTTTAGGTATTTGCATCCCTACTAAAACCGCTACACAGCCATTAGATTTTTCTAATGGCTTTAATTGAACAATCAGGTCCTGAGAAGAATTTGAATAGAAATTCCAGAAATCTGCATTGTCTCCTGCCGTTTCACTATTGTAAACTTCTGTATTGTTTTCATCAAGAACCCTAAAACCAACTTTACCAACGGATTTTTCTGTGCTGATCTGCAATTTATAATACAAGCCTTTATAAAAACTCAAATGAATTTCAGCAGGCTTTCCATCCTTAATGGTGACATTATTTATTTGTCCGTTATGAGTATAAGGTGTTAGTTTTTGAATTCCAGCCTTAACTACGGATTTACACTGCGCGTATGATAAAGTGTTAATTGCAAAAGATAATATAAATACAGCAATTAAAATTCTTGTTTTCTTAAGTGATAATTTCATATACTTATAATTAAATTGTTAATTTATTTCTTAATTTTTCAACTTTTTCAGTAATTGTTTTTAATTGTTCCTCAGAAACATCAAAGGATTTGTTGTTTCCTATGCTCGCCATCTTTTTATCAGAAGAAGCCGTTGCAATTTCTTGTGTTGGTTTCAAATTATCGTATATCGCAGAAATGTCTTTTATGTCAACTAATAAACCAGCTATCTCGGGATCGGTTTCAAACTTCTCAAGCATCCTGACTAAATTTTTTATAACTTTTTTCTGACTTGCAACCAAACCAAGAATTTCTTTTTTCTTGGTTTTATTAGCCATATTGGTAATAAAATGCATTCCTTCAACCCATCCTCCTGTAGTTATCAAAATGGATGTATTGCTTCTCTGGTTTTCTTTTAAATATAAATATGCATCAACACTGGCTTCCGATACAATCCGCATGATAGAATCTGAATTATCGGCATTTGCTTTTAGCCTCTGGGTAACTGACTGGGCAAAATCTCCTTCAATGCCTAATGCCGCTGTAAGCTCGTTCACATTTTTTAAATAAAAGGTAATATCCTGCTTTTCCTTATATAATAAACAGAAAGATAAATCAGATGAATATGTTCCAAGGTTTACGGATTTAGAAAAACTAGAAGTGTACTTAGAGATGTTCTTTGCTGGATTAAGCAAAGTCTTGTCGAAATCTGCGCCTGACATTTTAAGAATAGTAAATGTTTCGATTGGTGAAGGAATATTATATAGTTTACTTCCAGCTTCAGCATTTACCTCCGGAGTAACTTTTACTGAATCAACCGGCATTTCAGTAGGAGTCTTGCTCGCTTCACCGCAGCTTATTATAGAAATAAATGCAGTAAATAATGCAATTGTTTTTATTGTTTCTTTCATTTTGTAAAATGTATTATAAAAAGTCTTTACTTTTTGATTTCAGCAAATTTAATAATATTATCGGAATACAGCGACGATTCCGAGGTTATAAATTTTTTTTAAAAGACATCTAATAAATGAGCTGATCCTTTCGTTTTCTCTAATTGTTTATCTTTATACTATGCATATCCATTTATTTCGTTTTTTTAGATTGTTAACTATTTTTGGTTATTGTTTGCCGGCGATTGGACATGCACAATCTATTGGAGAAAAAGCCGGCATAAGTAATATTTATTTGTTAGAAATTAAGCCATTAGATGACTTGTCGCTTCTTCAGAAAATCAGCTATAAAAAAACATTTGCAGACAAAACAGAACGAGAAAATGAACTGAAGGATTTTTTGTTTGCTTGTTTTGATAAAGCTTATCTGACAGCATCTTATGATAGTGTAATTACAGATTCTCTTGGGCAAAAAGCCTATTTGACCTTAGGCAAAAAATATATTTGGGCGCATTTAAAACACGGGAATGCTGACGAAGGCGTTTTGAGCGAAATCGGATTCAGGGAAAAACTTTACAGCAACCAGCCTATTTATTTTAGAGACGTAAAACGTGTCCAGGAAAAACTAATTTCGTATTATGAGAACAATGGTTATCCTTTTGCCTCTGTAAAACTTGACAGCATTGTTATCCAAGATGGAAATATTTCCGCGCAGTTAAAACTTTCCAAATATTCAGAAGAGAAAATAGACAGCATAATAATTAAAGGAACTGCGAAAATTTCACCTGTATATTTATACAATTATTTAGGAATAAAACCGGGCAGTTTGTATAACGAATCCCAGTTGAAAAAGGTAAATACCCGCATTGCTGAAATACCATTTATTCGATCTTCAAAGCCTGCGGCAGTTTTGTTTACTAATAAATTCAACAAGCTTATTTTAAACCTCGATAAAAAACAAGCCAGCCAGTTTAATG
>CAISYK010001043.1 GCA_903889605.1 uncultured Bacteroidota bacterium | reverse complement strand
TGCACAAGGCATTCTGGTCGAAACTACAGGATTAAATTCTTCATCTAACTTATCTTTCAAAAATATAACTATAAAAAATATTAACTGGACAAATGATCCTGCAGCAATACCTTCCTCAGGTGATAATGCACAAGGCTTTATAGCATACGGCGGGAATGGCGGTATTTCTAATATAATTATTGACAGCTGCCGGGTATTTAATAACATTTTGGGATACAGTGAAGCAATGACTTTGGATGGTAATATAAATGGGTTTATCATAAAAAATTGTGAAGTTCATGATAATACAAATATTGGTATTGATATTGCAGGCAACTACGGAGTCAGCAGCAATCCTGCAGCAGATCATGCCAGAAATGGAATAATAAGCGGTAATACCTGTTACAAGAATATTTCTTTAGCCGCCACATCGGCGGGTATTTATGTTGACGGCGGAAAGAGCACAATAATTGAAAATAATAAGTGCTATGAAAACGGCAATGGCATTGAGATAGGCTGTGAAGAGAATGGAACAACAGACAGTATTACAGTAAAAAATAATTTTATTTTTAATAACCAGGAAGTTGGGATATATGTCGGCGGTTATACAACATCAACATCAGGGCAGGTTTTAAACAGTGTTTTCAGGAACAATACACTTTTTAAAAACAATTCATTAAACGATGGTACCGGCGAAATAAATATGTCAAAAGCATCGAATTGTGTTTTTGAAAACAATATTTATTATACAAATAGTCAAAATGTTTTAATGAGTGCCGATAATATTTCACCTCAGACAGGTAATATATTCAATTATAACTGCTGGTACACACCAGCTAACGATCCAAATAATATTACAGTAAATTGGAGGACATCAACCTTCACTTCTTTTAATGCCTATAAAACAGGCGTTTCGCAGGAGGGCAGTTCGCTTTTCGCAAATCCAGGCTTAACGACTCCTATACTGCCGTCTCCGGATATGCATTTATCAGCCTTAAGCCCTTGTATTAATGCAGGAAATCCAGCCGCAGTGATTTCAATCGGAGAAAAAGATTTTTATGGAGAAGCTAGGTTAATAGGAAATTCCGTTGATATAGGCGCCTCCGAATTTAATACTGTTACAGAAATTGAAAATATAGAAAATGTTAATTATAAATCCATTGTATCGCCTAATCCTTTCGTATCAGAAACGACGATATATTTTGATAAAGAATTTAAAAATGCGGAATTAAAAATTTACAACATTTTTGGCCAGGAAATTAAAGAAATGTCTATTTCAGCTATAAACGGACTAGAAATATTAATCGGCAGGAACAATATAATTTCAGGAATTTATTTTTATAAGATTACCGAAAACAATGTAATACTTGCATCCGGAAAACTTATTGCAGAATAAAAACAGACTTTAAAACCTAGTGAACCTTAGTGTTCTTAGTGCCTTAGTGGTAGAATAAAAAAATGTTAATTCCCAAATTTAAAACCTAAACTGCCGCCAGCCGACCGCTTATTTTCTGTTTCAAATTCTATTACATCATTTAGTTTTAAGGTTTCCAAAAGCTCAGGAGTGCGTTCAGATTGAGCTAACTCAGATAAACGTAAGTTTTGGTTTTTAATAGCTTCCATAATTGCCTGACGCACCGTTCGCGCATTTCCAAAATACTTATCACGTGTGTTATACAGGTGATTAAAATACTTTTTCAGATGTGTTTCAGCTTCCGCATCAGGAGTGATTTTTTCTTTGGCTAAAATGGAAAGTGCTATTGAATACATTTCTTCAGGTAAATAATCATCGAAGCTGAATGTTCTATCGAAACGTGATTTTAAACCTGGATTTGAATTTACAAACTCCTGCATATTGTCGGGATACCCTGCTGCAATTACACCAAACTGCCCGCGCATATCCTCCATTCGTTTTAAAATTATTTGAATGGCCTCATTCCCGAAATCACTGGTCCCTGACTTGTTCGACAGTGAATACGCTTCATCAATAAACAAAATACCTCCCAATGCTTCTTCTATTTTTTCGCCGGTCTTTAAAGCTGTTTGTCCAATAAATCCAGCAACCAGTCCTTCTCTGTCAACTTCAACAACATGTCCTCGTTCAAGCAATCCTAAGCCTTTATATATTTTTGCAATTATGCGTGCAAGGGTTGTTTTGCCCGTTCCCGGATTACCTGTAAATATGCTGTGGAGTGAAAATTTATTGAGAACATCCCTGCCTGTTTCTTTATAAAAACGAACAAGTTTTACCAGCTCATTTATCTCCTCCTTGATAGAATTCATGCCGGTAAGAACGTTTAATTCTGCTAATCCTTCTTTTAATAATTTTTCATTTATATCTAATTTTAATTTCTTTTTACTGCGTCCTTCAAATACTTTTTCAATATCTGAATATTCAATGGTGGAAAGTGTTTCATTTGACAACTCTTCAACATTCGGATAGTTCATCAAACGTAAACCTAAATTCATTTTTGCTTCATCAATTACTGCATATACATAACGGGCATTGCCGAAAGCATTATCACGGTTTCTATAAGCTTCAATCAGCATTTCTTCTAAAAAGACTTTAGCATCAACTGTCAGCGTTACTCCTTTTTTTATGCTTGCAGATTCCGCAATTAAAACCATTTCTTCAGGCAAATAATCCTCAAAATTAAAATAGTGGCTGAAACGTGATCTCAGCCCTGGATTAGAGTCAATAAAGTGCTGCATTTCTTTCGGGTAACCTGCACACATAATTGCAATATCACCGGTTCCATCCGACATTTCTTTTAATAATATTTCTAATACTTCATGTCCGAAATCGTTCGAATCTTCTTTAGCCCTAGCTAATGCGTATGCTTCATCAATAAATAATATCCCGCCTTTGGCTTCTTCTATTATCTTTTTAACTTTTGGAGCCGTCTGCCCGATATATTGACCTATCAGATCAGCCCTGTCAACTTCTTTTACATGGCCCTTTGACAGGAGTCCCATTTTTTTGTAAAGCCTGCCAAGCATATTTACAACAGTGGTTTTTCCCGTTCCCGGATTGCCTGTAAAAATACTATGAAGGCTTAATTTACTGGAGTCGTCAAAGCCTTTCTCTTTACGAAGTTTTATAAAGTTTATATAATTAATATGATTGCGGATGTTTTTTTTCACTTCATCCAAACCTATTAGTTCATCTAATTTTCCAAGCAGCTGTTCAATTGTTTCTCCGCTGGATGTATCAATTGAAGATGTATTATTTGAATGTGCCTGTTCCGCTAACTTGAATGGCTCTACAACACCTTCTTCATTTGCGTCACCCATTTCAAAAGGAACAAGTGCGACTAAAGTATCCATAAACACAATCTCAACGGTATATTTGTCATCCTTCCATGATCCCGAAAATTCACTTCCCCAGCCTGCATCAAAGGTGTATATCAAATTTTGTTTGTCCTTTTCTGTATACCCTGTTCTAAGAGTCTGCCCTTTAGCCTGGCCTGCATCATCATAAAAATTAATGAAAAATTCATAATTCCAGTCAGCAGCCGTTGTTGTTTTTATTTTAAATTCAACCCACAAATATGGGGTTTGGTTACGATCAAATTTTTTGAGATAAGTTCTTTCTTTTAATGACCATCCTTCAATGCTGCCGGAAAATAATTTTACTGATTCAACAGTAAAATATGGATTTGAAGAAGCTGTAACCCTGCCTGCATCTTCAACAAAAAAATTGCGGGAACCAACAAACTCATCATCAATATATGCTTCCCAGGAATAATCTCCTTTAATCCAAAAAGTGCCTTCGGCTGCATTACCCCAGCCATCGCGAACGTATACAATGTTTTCATCCATTTTGATGGTTACAGATGAATCAATACTGCACAATTCAGTTCGTTTAGAAGCAATTATTGAAAAGGCCTTAAGTGTTATTTTTGCAGTCCAATCCTGCTCAGCAAATAATTTATTAAAAAATGAGAATTCTGTACGCAGATATGTAGTTTCCATCCTGTCGAAAACAGTACGGTACTTTTTTGTTGAATTTGCCATCCATTCATCAGATGAATATACCTTCATCTCTTTGAATTTATAATTTTTTGCCATTTGAAATTGTAATTTTTTATAAATATTGAACTACTAATTTACATTTTAATATTGAGGCTCAAGTTTCAATTAAATATTTATAAATGTATAAATAGTTCTTTTCATAACGAAATGCAGAGATAAGAATTGGACTGGAATTTTGTTTTTTATTTAGAAAAGATTGAAGTATAAGCCTGTTGAAATAATAAAACTTCCATTTGCCTATTCAGGGGAGCAGAGCATTACATTAGTCTTGCGACAAGATGGAGATAATTCTAAAGGACTGCCTTCTCCCGAGATTGTATTAGAAAAGGAAATAATATCGAAAGTGGGTGAAGAGATAATTGTTCCAGATAGGTTAACCAACCCCGATAAATTAATAATTCAAGCAAGAGATTTACTCGCAGAATAACAAGGTTACAATTCAAGTGATGGTATTGTAAACACATACGGACAAGCCTTAAGTATAAGAGTAACTAAAGATAATATAAGCAGAGCCTTACGCTTTATGGATACTTTTCTAAAAGTTATAAAAAAGAGAGGGCATTCTATTTCTTTTGAAAATTGCACAAGCTATATTGTAATACAAAATGAAAAATTTGATTTTTATTTGAGAGAAAAATTAAAACGAGTTCCCAGAATTAGTAATTCAAGTTGGCAGGAGTATGATTATTTACCAACAATTAAACTGTCTTTTAATGTTAAAATTAGATGGCAAATTGCCGAATGGAAAGATGGTTCACTTCCTTTAGAAAAACAATTAGCGGAGATTATAGCCAAGCTCGAAATATAAGGTGAGGAACTTATGGAGCAATCCATTAGAGCATAAATAAAT
>CAISYK010001042.1 GCA_903889605.1 uncultured Bacteroidota bacterium | reverse complement strand
GGATATTGAAAAAATGCTTGATACTGTTTATGAAAAAGTGAACTCGTTGATGGATGCCACGGAATTCGGCATTGGAATTTTTAGTCGAGAAAAAAATTCCATTGATTTTAGTAATTATTATTATAAATCAAAAAGAATGGCGGCAGATTTAGATACATGGGTTTCGATGGATGAAAAAGATCGTTTGTCGGTATGGTGTGCTGAAAATAAGAAAGCAGTATTTATTAACGATATGCAGAAAGAATATTCTACTTATATTTCCAGTTTGGATGCTTATTTAGGAGAAGGAAAGTTGTTATTGGAATCGATGATTTGCCTGCCATTGATTGTTGAAAAAAAGTTTGTAGGATTAATAAGTGTTCAAAGCCCTAAGAAAAATTCATACACACAAAATCATTTGGAGATTCTTCAGACACTGGCCTCATATATAGCAATTGCTTTGGATAATTCAAGATTATACGAAAATTTGGTGCAAGGGAAAGAAGAGATTGAAAAAACATATAACAATATACAGGTATTAAGTGAAATAGGGCAGCAGCTGACCTCTATGCTTAATTTCGAAGATCTATTCAGCAAACTTCATGAAAACGTTAACCGCTTAATGGATGCCGAAACGTTTGGTATCCGCATTTTCCATCCTGAAACCAATAGTGTTGAAATCAAATATGAATATGATAAAGGAAAGAGACAAACCCCTCATTTATTCTCTATGGATGATGATAATAATTTTTCCGTTTGGTGCATTAAAAATAAAAAAGAAATATTTTTGAACGATAATATTAATGAGCATCAGAAATATGTAAATGAAATTGTTGTGATAAATGGAGAAATGACGCATTCCCTGATGTTCTGTCCTATGATTCTAAAAGATAAAGTAATCGGGGCAATAACAGTACAGAGTTATCAGAAAAACAGGTATACAAAACAGCATCTGGATATTTTAAGAACGCTTGCTAATTATACTGCGATTGCCTTTGATAATGCACTTTTATATGACAATATGGAAGGGGAGGTGAAGGCTCGTACTGCAGAAATTGAAAAACAAAAAACATTACTTGAAGAAAAAAATCTCAAAATTACTGACAGTATAGATTATGCACAAAGGATTCAGCAAGCTATACTGCCTTCAAAAATAATGATCAGAGAGATTCTTTCAGATTCATTTATTTTTTTCAGACCCAAAGATGTTGTGAGCGGGGATTTTTATTGGGCGCACGCTATTGATGAAAATCAGATACTTTTGGCCGCGGTAGACTGCACAGGTCATGGTGTTCCAGGAGCTTTAATGAGTATAATGGGAAATAACTTATTAGAACAGATTGTTAAAGAAAAGAAAATATACCAGCCTGCATTGATTTTAGATGAATTAAGTAAATTAGTAGTAAACTCTTTAAAGCAGACTGATGAAGTAGGATCAATTAAAGAAGGAATGGACATTGCTTTGTGTAAGGTAAATTATAAAACGTATGAACTTGAATATGCAGGAGCGCATAACTCATTAAACCTTATTAGAAAAGGAATAATTACAGAAACAAAGGCAAATCAGCGTTCTATTGGTCTAGCATCAGCCAATGCTGTTCAGTTTTATAACCATAAAATTAAACTTGAAAAAGATGATTGTTTTTACATCTTTACTGACGGTTATAAGGATCAGTTCGGCGGAAAAGAAAACCGGAAATTTTTCTACAAACCATTTCTTGAATTATTATTAGATATTAATCATTTGAGTATGGATAACCAGCAAATAAAATTGAACAAAGTGTTTCTTGAATGGAAAGGAAACCGGGAACAAACTGATGATATACTTATTATAGGAGTGAGAGTATAGATGCTTTGCTATTTTTCTCGGGATAGACTTTTTTTTAATATACATTAATTTTGCAGCTTTTATTTATTGATGCATATAGTTGAAAAAGTGCCCACCTCTGCTAAAGCACTTGCCAAGATCAAATGAATATATACATAGTTCTTGGAAGATTGCTCGCCATATTTAACTTTATTCATTAATGAAACGATATATAAAAATAAATGATATTATATTGGTATGGAAAGAAAATATATATTTTTATTTTTCAATAAGTGTTTCTGATATTTTGTAGTTTTGGGGGCTTTTTTATCACATCCATTCAATGGGCAAAGATTATCGTTCAGTTCACAAAGTTTCAACAGGCGCACTGCTTATTACCCTTGGTATTATTTTTGGGGATATTGGAACATCACCTCTTTACGTATTACAAGCAATTGTAGGCAAACAACCTATTAATGCTGAAACAATAAAAGGAGCTCTTTCATGCATATTCTGGACACTGACTTTACAAACCACTTTGAAATATGTAGTACTTACCTTAAGAGCCGATAATAAAGGTGAAGGAGGGATTTTCTCTTTATATACCCTTGTACGCAGGGCTAAAATAAAGTGGTTGATGTTCCCGGCAATTATAGGCGGCAGCGCCCTTTTAGCTGACGGCATTATTACCCCTCCAATTTCTGTTGCTTCTGCTGTGGAAGGATTAAGATCAATCAATCCGAATATTTCGACACTGCCGATTATCTTAATTATTATTACTGCACTTTTTTCCATCCAGCAATTTGGAACAAAATTCATTGGTAAATTTTTTGGCCCTGCTATGCTGGTTTGGTTTTTAATGCTTGGCATTTTAGGGGTTAGTAAGCTGTCTATTAATTTTAACGTTCTAAGTGCAGTAAATCCATATTATGCCTATAAATTATTGTTTCTTCATCCCGGAGGCTTTTTGGTTTTGGGCTCTGTTTTTCTTTGTACAACAGGTGCAGAAGCACTTTATTCCGATTTAGGGCATTGCGGCAGAGAGAACATAAGAATTAGTTGGATTTTTGTCAAAGCCGCTCTTATTTTAAATTATTTCGGACAAGGGGCATGGTTAATGTCGCAGGAAGGCCAAGTATTAACAGTAAATCCTTTTTATGGTATTATGCCGCAATGGTTTGTTCCTGCCGGTATAATAATTTCTACATTGGCCGCAGTGGTGGCAAGTCAGGCCTTAATCAGCGGTTCATTTACGTTAATCAATGAAGCGATGAGGCTGAATTTTTGGCCGAAAGTAAAAGTGAAATATCCAACTGATTTGAAAGGACAGTTATATATCCCATCTATCAATTGGTTGCTTTTATTGGGTTGTATAGGAATTGTATTGTATTTTAAAGAATCATCAGGTATGGAAGGCGCTTATGGTTTAGCTATCATACTTACCATGCTCATGACTACCACCCTGCTCACATATTACATGATCATCAGGCGTTATAATCGTATATTCATCGGGGCTTGCTTAGTAACATATATAACTATTGAAACCTCATTTTTAATTGCTAATCTGAATAAATTCTTTCATGGAGGATGGATTACAATGTTAATTGCTTCAGCACTAATTCTTGTAATGCTGATTTGGTATCAGGCGCGAAAAATCAGAAACCGTTATGTTGAATTTGTAAAACTGGCAGATTTTTTACCTGTACTGGAAGATTTGAGCAGGGATTTAAGTGTTCCTAAATATGCAACACATTTAGTTTACCTTACAAGTGCCAATAATATAGAAGAGATTGAATCAAAAATTATTTATTCAATCATGCAGAAACAGCCTAAGCGTGCTGATATTTATTGGTTTGTGCATGTGGATGTGGTTGATGAGCCTTATCGTATGGAATACAAGGTGAGTGAATTTATTCATGATGATGTTATCCGTATTGATTTCAGATTAGGATTCCGAATAGATCCGCGTGTGAACTTAATGTTTAGAAGGGTGGTAGAGGATATGGTGAAAAATAAGGAAGTTGATATAACCAGCAGGTATAAATCACTAAATAAAAATAATATAATAGGCGATTTCCGATTTATTGTTATCGAAAAATTCTTATCGTATGAGAACGAATTGCCTTTCTATGAAAAATTAATTTT
>CAISYK010001041.1 GCA_903889605.1 uncultured Bacteroidota bacterium | reverse complement strand
CTGGCGTCCTAACCCCTAGACGAACGGGCCCTTTATTTTGGGAGTGCAAATGTAAGGTAAAAAATTATTCCTACAAATTATTTTTGAACATATTCTTAAAAAAAAATACTCGATCAATCTATTTCATCGCTATCCACCTGAAAACGAAAGCCTAAGCGCTTCCCTGTTTTTATTTGCATGCTCTCGCTGGCGGCCTGCATATCCGAAACGGAGACTTCTTTAATTGCATCAAACGGCGGAGTGAACAAATCGAAGTTTAAACAATACAAAATAGTTGATTCAAGTACTGCTCTTACGGCCTTTTCATCAATTACAGCATGAATAAAATCATTATATAAAAAGCCCAGCTGACGCTTACCCTCAATAAAATAATGATTTTCTTTATTTACAAAAATACGGCCGATAACATAACCCAAATCATTTATTCGATTATACATAAATGAATCATTCAGGAAATTATAAATATTAATTATTCCGCAGAAAGAACGCGATGAATCTTCTTTTACATAGGAGTTCCGCCACATCTGATGGGCTTTGTCAAATTCAAAAACATTTGTATGCATCGAAAAGATAAGCAAATCACCAGCTACGCGCAATTCAAATTCGAATTCGCCCTTTTCCCTGAATTCAATGACAATTCGTTTGTCAACTGAAGCTGCATCGGTCTTTAAATCGGCAACTATCTGTTTAGCACTCGATTTCATAAGCTTAAAGGCCTGCAGAATATTGGAATATACATCCTGCTTCATGCTTGATTTTTCCTTCAGCGTTTTTAAGATCAGTTCGTGCGGTGATAATTTTTCCATAATTAATTATTTTATGTCCTGCTGATTACAAATTTAAATAAACTATTACTACTCAGCGGATAAAAAAATTACTGGAGCGCTGTCTGAGTAGTAACAATAAACTACAAGTTTTTTGTTTGTTTTAATTGTCAAACCGTCAATTTGTTTTGATTTCAATATGCTTTAGCAAATACAACCCTCTGTGCAGAAGGTTTACCGGAATATATACATTTTCCTTCTTCCTGCTTATTATTTAAAGGAATGCAGCGAATAGTAGCTTTGGTTTCATCTTTAATTTTTTGTTCAGTTTCCGGGGTTCCATCCCAATGTGCCATTACAAAGCCAGGAGTTTCGTCCAAAATCCGCTTAAATTCATCGTATGAATCCGCGTTATATGTTTTTGCTTCGCGCAATGCTAGTGCTTTTTGATACAAATTTTCCTGAATTTGTTCCAAAAGATGTTCGATTTTATTTTCAATATCAGCCTGCTGAAGTGTTTCTTTTTCCATCGTATCCCTGCGTGCTACCTCTACTGTTCCGTTCTCCAAATCACGTCCTCCGATAGCAATACGCACCGGCACACCTTTTAATTCGTATTCAGCAAATTTCCATCCCGGACGCTGGTTATCTCTGTCATCATATTTCACACTGATCCCTTTGGCCTCCATGGCTTTTTTCATTTTTAAAACTACTTCACTGATCTGTGCCAATTGTTCCTCTCCCTTATATATAGGCACAATAACTACCTGAAAAGGAGCTAGTTTTGGAGGCAGCACTAATCCTTTGTCATCAGAGTGCGACATCACCAAAGCACCCATTAATCTTGTGGAAACACCCCACGAAGTAGCCCAGACAAAATCCTGCTTCCCTTCCTTATTAGCAAATTTAACATCAAATGCTTTGGCGAAATTTTGTCCTAAAAAATGTGAAGTCCCAGCCTGCAAAGCTTTACCATCCTGCATCAATGCCTCAATACAATATGTTTCAATGGCTCCCGCAAATCGTTCGTTAGCTGTCTTGATTCCTTTAATAACCGGTATTGCCATCCATTTTTCGGCAAAGTCAGCATATACATCCAGCATCTTTTCGGTTTCTGCAACAGCTTCCTGCGCTGTTGCATGCGCTGTATGACCTTCCTGCCATAAAAACTCGGTAGTTCTCAAAAACAAACGGGTACGCATCTCCCAGCGAACAACATTTGCCCATTGATTAATTAACAAAGGCAAATCGCGGTATGATTGTATCCACCCTCTATATGTATTCCAAATAATAGTTTCTGAAGTAGGCCTTACAATTAACTCTTCATCCAGCTTAGCTGTTTCATCAACAATAATACCGCTTCCGTCCTCAGCATTTTTTAAACGATAATGAGTAACTACAGCACATTCTTTTGCGAATCCTGCAACGTGGCTCGCTTCCTTACTGAAAAAAGATTTGGGAATAAACAATGGAAAATACGCATTTACATGGCCTGTATCTTTAAACATTTTATCT
>CAISYK010001040.1 GCA_903889605.1 uncultured Bacteroidota bacterium | reverse complement strand
TGCCGCGAATATCTGGATAAAAAAATGGCTTCACAAAAAGATCCTATTTACGGTATTAACACAGGCTTTGGCTCTTTATGCAATATTGTTATTCCGAATGAAGATTTAGAAAAACTGCAGCAGAATTTAGTTATGTCGCATGCGTGCGGCACGGGTGAGGAGGTACCGCAGGACATTGTGAAGTTAATGCTGTTATTGAAAATCCAGGCATTTTCTTACGGCAAATCAGGAGTTCAATTACAAACAGTAGAGCGTTTAGTTGATTTTTTCAATAATGATATTCTGCCTGTAGTATATCAGCAGGGCTCATTAGGCGCTTCCGGCGATCTGTCGCCTCTTGCGCACATGAGCCTGCCATTATTGGGATTAGGTGAAGTTGTTTATCAAGGTAAAAAACAAAATTCTGCTGAGGTTTTAAAATCACTTAATTTACAACCTATCCAGCTAAAATCAAAAGAAGGACTGGCATTGCTTAACGGCACACAATTTATGAGTTCTTATGGGGTTTGGTGTTTGCTGCAAACAAAAAAAATGAGCATAGCTGCCGACATCATCAGTGCTGTTTCATTAGATGCTTTTGACGGCCGTATTGAGCCGTTTAAACTGCATATCCATACCATACGTCCTCACAAAGGGCAGTTGAAAACCGCTGAGAATATGCTCAAAGTATTGCAGGGCAGCGAACTTATAAAAAGAAAAAAAGAGCATGTCCAGGATCCTTATTCATTTCGTTGCATCCCTCAGGTACATGGGGCTTCGAAAGATGCAATTTCATATGCAGAAAATGTTTTCTTGACTGAAATAAATTCTGTTACTGACAACCCAACAATTTTTCCTGATGAAGATGAAATAATTTCAGGCGGTAATTTTCACGGACAACCACTAGCACTGGCATTGGATTTTTTAGCAATTGCTTTAGCGGAATTAGGGAATATTTCTGAGAGACGTACGTATCAGCTGATTTCAGGAACGAGGGGTTTACCCTCATTCCTTGTTGCAAAACCAGGGTTAAATTCCGGATTTATGATTCCTCAATATACTGCGGCAAGCATTGTTAGTCAGAACAAACAATTGTGTTCTCCTGCGTCTATTGACTCAATTGTTAGTTCAAACGGACAGGAAGACCATGTTTCAATGGGTGCTAATGCAGCAACAAAATGTTATAAAGTAGTTGAAAATTTAACGCGAATTCTAGCCATCGAGTTGTTTAATGCTTCACAAGCCTTGGAATTCAGACGGCCATCGAAATCATCTCCAATTATTGAAAAAATAATTTCGGATTACCGTAAACATGTGCCGTTTATTGATGCTGATAAAATTATGTACACACAAATTGAAAAAAGCGTTCAATTTTTGAAGGCAAATAATTTCTCAATTTAAATGGTAATGAGAGAATGCTTTCAACGAAAAAATCTAATTTCTTAATTTTAAGTTAAAAATCAAAAAGCCCTGAACGGCATGTTTTTTTATCAATGAAATATGTGAATATTAAATTACGAAGTGAAATATCAATAAATGTACTCAAAGATCACTAATTGTTGGTGCTGCGTTAGGGATTGAAGCGAAAATCCTTTTCTTTTTAGAAAAGATTGAAGTGTAAAGCCCGCCCATTTCTTTTTCAGAAAGGGGAACGCCCAAATGAAATAGATCTTGGCTGATTATTTGTTTCAATAAAAGTATTAAGCCTAATTGACAAACACCTTGGCTGCTGTATGTTAAAAAAATAAATAAGAATGGTAAATAAATTCAAAGCTCATCCATGGCACGGTATTTCTATCGGGTCAAACGCACCAAACATGGTAACCGCATTTATTGAAATTGTTCCTACAGATACGGTCAAATATGAAATCGATAAAGAAAGCGGTCATTTAAAAATAGACCGGCCTCAAAAATTTTCCAATGTTGTACCAACTTTATATGGCTTTATTCCGCAAACGTATTGCGACATAAAAATAGCAGAATATGCATCATTGAAAACAGGGAGGGATATAAAAAAGGGTGACGGAGATCCCCTTGACATCTGTGTTTTGAGTGAACGCTCCATTGTCCATGGCGATATAATGATGCAGGCCTACCCTATAGGCGGTATACGTTTGATTGATAAAGGAGAAGCTGATGATAAAATTATAGCGGTAATGAAAGACGATGAAGTTTATGAGAGCTGGAAAGATATCAGTGATTGTACCGAAGCAGTGATAAACCGCTTGAAGCATTATTTCTTAACCTATAAAACTATTCCTGGAATAGAAAAGGCTGCTTGTGAAATAACCAATGTTTACGGACGTGAGGAAGCTTATGAAGTGATAAAGAGAAGCATGGAAGATTATAATAATAAATTTTCGCTTTAAAAAAATCATTCCGCATTTTTAGGTGCCATGCATATATTCTATGAAGCACAAAAAATAAAATATCAGTTGCAAAAGAAATAATTCTAAAAATTTTAATCCTAAACAAGTTTCGGCGGAAAATTAAAAAAATTATACACAGCTGTTTCATTACTCTATTTGAGTTCAGAAGTGATTGAAACGGTTCCTCCATGCTGTTGGATTATTTCTCAGAAATGATTGAAATCCCTTCGACTTCGCTAAGGATAGCCTACAAGCCTATCGCTTTGCTTTTTCAAGAATTGAGAAGGAATGCCAGAATAAGATATTTTTAAAGCACGCTTTGTAAAGTATTATTATTTAAAAGCAAAAATAATTCAGATACTTAATTTAAGAAATCCGCAAATACTATTTTAAAGATCTTGACGTTGGTATTTCAAATCTCACCTAAAACTATACGTCATGAAAACGATAAAAACATCCTTCCTTCTGGTTTTGTGTGTGTTGTTTATACATGCATGCAAGAAGGCGGATCAATGGCAGGAAAATTTATTAGACAGTAAACACAGTCAAACTCTTTATTCAATTTCATATGGAAGCGACAATAGAAACCAAATGGATATTGCATTGCCAAAAAACCGAACAACAAACACACCTGTTGTTGTTTTAATTCATGGCGGTGCATGGGTAATGGGCGACAAATCATATTTTGCAACTGATATTCAGAAATTCGCAGATGCAGGAATTGCTTGCGCAACAATCAATTACCGTTTTGCTTCTGATAAAAAAGGGCTTCACAATGCTGAGATTGTTGCAGATATACGAATGGCAGTCGACTTTATTTCATCCAAATCGGATGCATGGCATGTTTCTCCCGATCGATTCGGAATAGCAGGACATAGTGCAGGCGGACATTCAGCAATGATGACTGCGTATGCAAAAAATGAAGATGGAAAAATAAAAGCATGCGCTTCATGGGCTGGACCAATTGATATGATAGATGCGGATCAATTGAAGATTACCGGTTCAGAGGAACTATTTAAACTATATGTAGGCCATCCTTTAAACTCCTAAAGTGATATTGAATTTTACAAAGAAGCTTCTCCATATTGGATGGTGAACAGCAATTCAGTGCCAACTTTGTTAATTCATGGCACCTTAGATCCCGGAGTTCCGCATTCAAATGCTGTGAAAATGAAACAAAAGCTGGATAATCTTTTAGTTACGAATCTTTTTTATCGATGGAAGGCGCCTATCACATTTGGACGGGAAAACATTTAAAGCAGGCACAAAGCGCTACTTTGTGCTGGTTTGAGGCTAAATTATAACTATCTTTGCGGTATGTTAAATGTGTATTGCATATCCGGAATGGGCGTAGATGAACGCATGTTTAAAAATCTGGAATTGAATAATTGTAATATTATTCATATTAAATGGTCCACCCCATTCAAAAACGAAAAACTTCCTGAATATGCACTGCGTTTGGCAGAAATCATCGATACCTCTAAGCCTTTTGCTTTGATTGGTGTTTCATTCGGCGGAATGTGCTGTATGGAAATAGCAAAAAAGTTAAAACCCGCAAAAACATTTTTAGTTTCAAGCAGCAAAACAAGGGCAGAACTCCCTCAAAAAATAAAAATTTGGTCGCGCGTTCCTTTGTATAAAAAATTGAGCGATGATGTTTATAGAAAAGCGGCATTATTGTTAAAAAATCTTTTTGGAGTCACAAGTAAAGAGCAGGGAGAAAGGTTTAAACAAATGCTGAACACTGCCCCTAAAGACTATTTCAAAGGCGCTGTACATTGTATCATGTCATGGAGAAATCTTGAAGTACCTGAAAATATTATTCATATCCATGGAACTGCAGACCAGGTTTTACCTTACAAGAAAATTGTAAACTGTACTTACACAATTAATGAAGGAACACATTTTATGGTTGTAAACAGAGCTCCTGAAATTAATGAAATAATCAATAAAGAGCTTAAAGGTTTATAATTATTTCTTCGTTAGATTTTCTCCTCCCATCAAAACATATTGAATAATATTGGCTCCCATTTTTAATGCTTTCTGATGGATTTCCGGGGAATCCTTATGAATCTCAAAACTTTCCCAGCCGTCACCCAAATCACTCTCGTAGTCATAGAAACAAACCAATCTTCCCTGGTAAATTAATCCGAAACCCTGCGGCGTTTTGTTGTCATGCTCATGTATCTTAGGCAGTCCATTGGGAAAGTCATATTTTTGATGGTAAATAGCATGATAGAATGGAAGCTCAACAAAATCAAGCTCTGGAAAAACTTTTTTCATTTGCAGCCGGATAAATTTATCAATTCCATAATTATCCGAAATATGTAAAAATCCTCCTCCGATTAAATAGCTTCGTAGGTTATCTGTTTCCTGAGCATTAAAAACTACATTGCCGTGACCGGTAATGTGAACAAATGGATAATTAAAAATATCAGGGCTGCCTACATCTACAATTGCCTGATCAGGATTAATATTAGTTTTCAAATTGCTGTTGCAGAATTCAATTAAATTTGGCAGCGATGTCTCGAGGTTTGCATACCAGTCTCCGCCGCCGCTGTATTTAAGCAATCCTATTTGGTATGTTGGAGGGTTACTGAACGCGAAACAGCCTAAAATAATTATAAAAGCCAGTATCGTTTTTTTTATCATAATAAATTTTTTCTGAAAAATGTCACCAAAAATAATTTCAATGCAAAACAGAATATACTCATTTCCACTTTGCACATACCTTTTAGGTACGTACAAAAATACAATCAATTTTAGTTATAATAAAACATTTTATTTAGACGCAGCCTTTTTCTTAAAAAGAAATGGGCTGGCCTGAAGTTTATCCTAAGCGGAGTCGAATGGCGACAATCTTTTTGCTATGCGGGACAAAAATGATTTTCACTGAAATAACCAGCACTTGCATTATCGATGAAGAACCGCCTATTTACCCATTTCTACTCTATATGACTGTAAAAACCGAATTATATTGTCGATATTCAAATCCTGTGTTTTAAATTCTCCGATATTTAAGCTGCAGACAAAACTCCATACTTCTAAAATATTTTCTGCTATAACAGTATAAGGCGCGTATACCGAATTATCTGAATGAAATTCAAAAGTATCTGTTGCTTTTTGCTTTTCACGATAGATCCGTTTATATACTACGCCGTCATTTTTAGTAAGCACAATGTATGTTTGTCCGTCTTTTATATCAGCCAATGATTCCAGGTATTTCCCCACCACGACACTTCCGTCTTTCAGAGGAGGCATTGAATCTCCCTTGATTGTAAATGCGCGGTGTTTGCCAATAATTTTAAACGGTAAATTCATGATTGGCAGCTCCTCAATAAAAGTTGGGTCAGCATATCCGTTTAAATAACCAGCTATTGCTTTTACAGGAACAACTTCCACAAGATCATTATTATTTTTATCTACTAAAATTGGAAACAAAATCCTATTTTTCCCGATTTTCATAAGCGCTTCAGGGTCTGTTTTAGACAAGTCGGCACGTACCAAGGCGTCAATTGCCACATGAAAATAATCGGCAATTGTTATTAATAAATCATACGATGGTTCCGCTCTTCCTTCTTCATATGAACCCAATCGTGAACGTGAAATATCTAATTTTTCAGATAATTGTTCCTGGGATAACTTTTTTAGTGCTCTCAGAACCCTAATGTTTTTGGCTATTTTTGACATTGCTAAATAATTTAGCACAATAGTACTAAATATATTAGTAATTTCAAAGTCTCAAATTAAATTAATAGGGTATCAATTATCAGGGGTACAATTTCAATAAAAAACACGCCATGGTTAAATAATTGGATTGCCCCTGATAAGATGCTTTTTTTAATACTAAGCCGTAGCCGGCGTAAAAGTTATCCCGCAAAGGCGCAGAGCAAATAAAAAATAGGCTCTTTGTATTTGCAGAACACAGATGAAAATCATCTTGAATCATGCGCCATCTGAGCCATCTGCGTTCTATTACTTACATGGATTATAATGACTTTTCAATACAATAAAATGGGACGCAGCGTTATACATATGGACTTAGATTCCTTTTTTGTATCGGTAGAACGGCTGTTGGACAAGAGTTTGTACGGCAAACCTGTTATAATAGGCGGTACATCCGACAGAGGAGTGGTTGCTTCGTGCAGTTATGAAGCCAGGCAGTTCGGTGTTCATTCTGCAATGCCTTCCAAAATGGCCAAACAGCTGTGTCCGCAGGCAATTTTTATACACGGTGATTACGACCAATATTCAAAACACTCCAATATTGTTACTCAAATCATTAATGAACACGCTCCTGTTGTTGAAAAAGCCAGTATCGAT
>CAISYK010001039.1 GCA_903889605.1 uncultured Bacteroidota bacterium | reverse complement strand
ATTGATAAATAATAATTAATTCAGATTATTTGGAATTTAGTTTGTCAAGGTATTTTCCATTAAATTTACACATTATAAATAGGCTCGTTACTTGAAATTTTTCATCAATAACAGTAAATTTAAGAATATTTTTATTTGTGAAATAATAAATCAGTTATACAGGTCTTGCTTTTCTATCAGCTTTAGCAAAAAAAAGTCAAACCAAAATCCAATTCATGTTTCAAGCCTTGATCAGATTTTTTTAATGAAAGGGTATCTTTAAAGCCATTGTTGGTAATTCGATTGAAGGGGAACCCTTATTCTTCATCAAAAGACTGATACCATTATACTTAGCTTAGTATCTCCATGCCCTTCCATTTCTTTTTTTAAGAAAGCGGAACGCCCAAATGAATTTATATTACACAATTATTTTTGATTCTATCAACCATCCTCAGTAATAATACAGCTTTGGGGATCAATGGAGTAATACTTGAAAACGGTCAAAAAATAATCCGTATTAATAAAATTCCTGCTTTAAAAATTATAGTTTTGCACAACCAAACCTAAACAATTAGAAACTTCCTACTCTAAATATTATGAAAATTATTTTCCGATTATTCATTGTTTTTGTCTTAACGTCATGTGCTGCTAAGCTTCCTGTTGTAAAGCAGCGAAACAGTGTTAGAATAAATGTTGGCCCCGGACCAGAAGATATAGTGCTTGATACATTCAGCACTTCCTATCCTCGCATACTTGCATCATGCTCACAAAGAAGAAAAGGGAATCATGAATACGGTGAAATTTGTGAAGTAAATCTAAATAACGATAGTTATAAAATTCTGAAAAGACTTGGTGAACCGCAAGGAATGGTATTTCGTCCTCATGGAGTTGATTTGGTTAAAAATTCAAAAGGGGAATTATTACTATATTGTATTTCACATAACAATGAAAAAAAAGAACATTCGATCATTATTTATAGTGTATATGCCGATCACCTGCAGTTTAAAGAAAAGATGGATTCACCGATGCTCGTTTCTCCAAACGATGTTACAGCAAATTGCGCGGGAGAAATTTTTGTTACCAATGATGCCCGGAAACAGGGAAGTGCAATAGAGCCTTTATTGAAATTAAAAAGATCAAACGTTGTCCATTATAATCCTGCAAATCAAAAATGGAATGTGGCTGCTGACAGGTTTTCGTACGCGAATGGAATAGCAATCAACCATTGCCCTTCTGATTACGTGATTCTTTCAACCGTGAGAAGCGATAAACTTTATATGCTGGAAAATCCAGGGCTTGATAAAGATATATATTTACCAAAAACAATAGCAAAACTAAAGGGGCTCGACAATATTACTTTTATCAATGACAAAGAAATTCTTGTTACCGCTCATCTCAGGCAGGTTGCCTTTTTAAAACATTTAAAAGACGCGAAGAACTTATCCCCGACTGTTGTTTACCAGGTAAACATATTTACCGGTGAGTACAAAGCTGTATATTCAAATGATGGTTCCCAAATCAGTACAGGGTCAACGGCTTTATATTACAACAAAAAACTCTATATTTCCCAAGTATTTGAGCCATATATTCTAAAATGTGATGCAGAGGATCTGAAATAAGAACCGTTGCTTTTTT
>CAISYK010001038.1 GCA_903889605.1 uncultured Bacteroidota bacterium | reverse complement strand
CCTGTTCCTACTACTGCTATATTCATAAATTCAATTTGATATTTTAATATTTTGATAAATAAAATCTTAATTTTTCAACTAAATTACCAAAGGACCAAGTCCAAATAGTCCTATTTTACAAATTCTAAAACACTTGTTGTAATATATTTCAAGGTATCTTCGTCTAATTCGGTATGCATTGGAAATGACACTACAGATGCACAAAGTTTTTCTGTAACAGGAAAATCGCCTGCTTTATAACGAGGATCTAAATATGCTTTTTGCAGGTGCAATGGAATTGGATAATAAATCATTGCCGGAATATCCCTGGCGGCTAAAAATTCGCGTAAAGCATTTCTATCAACACCATTCAACTGAACTGTATATTGATGAAAAACGTGAGTTGAATACTTTGCTCTTGCAGGTGTTTTAATTTTCGGATTGTTTGCAAATGCCTTGTCATAATACTCTGCAGCTTTGTTCCTGGCATCTGCATAATTATCAAGGTCACGCAATTTAATTCTTAAAACCGCTGCCTGAATGCTGTCTAGACGTGAATTTACGCCGATTTCATCATGCACATACTGAACAGACTGACCATGGTTAGCGACCTTCCTGATTTTTGCTGCAAGTGTATCATCATTAGTAAACAAAGCTCCTCCGTCACCGTAACAGCCTAAATTTTTAGATGGGAAAAACGAAGTACAGCCTATTGTTCCAATTGTTCCAGCCTTTTTAACAGTTCCGTCATTATAAAAATAGTCAGCGCCGATGGCTTGGGCATTATCTTCAATAACATATAAATTATGTTTTTTAGCCAAATTCATTATTGCTTCCATATTTGCGCACTGTCCAAATAAATGAACAGGAACAATAGCTTTTGTTTTTGAAGTAATTGCTTTTTCTACTGCTGTAATATCAATATCAAAAGTATCTGGAATAACATCTACCAATACTGGTGTTAACCCAAGTAAGGCAATTGCTTCAGCTGTTGCAACATAAGTAAAATCTGCAGTAATTACTTCATCGCCTGGCTTTAAACCAAGCGCCATCATGGCAATCTGCAGAGCATCTGTTCCGTTTGCACAGGGGATAACATGTTTTACACCAAGATATTTTTCCAGTTCGGATTGGAATGACTTAACCTCAGGCCCATTTATAAATGCTGTATTGTTTAAGACATTTTGTATGGCAGTATCTACTTCAGTTTTTATTTTTTCATATTGACTTTTTAAGTCAACCATCTGAATTTTTTTTGCTATTTTTTCCATCGCGTTGTTTTATATTTTACGGTTGCGAATATAGTCAAAATATACAAATTTGAGAAGCATTTTTAACAATTGAATTCACTATAAAAATCCTATCTTAGCGCACATTTTTACTCGAATGAAAAAAACACATTTAACTGCCTCTTTTATATTTTTATTATTAACTGGATTGTCAGCACAGGTTAGTGTAAGAGATTCGTCTATTTACACGCCTATGGTAGGCTTTTCCTATGGTTATCAAATTCCTGCAAAAGATATGGCAAAACGTTTTGGGAATAACTCTTCTCTGCAGCTGAATGTCGATTTTAAAACAATAAAACAGTGGACTTTTGGTATCAACGGAAGTTACATTTTTGGTAAGGACATTAGGGAAAAGGGGATTTTTGACAGCATTACAACATCCGACGGAAATATTATCACCCAAAATGGGGAATATGGTGATATTCGTTTGTATGAACGCGGATTTACCGTTTCAGCAACTGCCGGCAGATTGTTCACATTAAAAAAACCGAATCCAAATTCAGGAATATTAATAAATATAGGTCTAGGTTTTATACAGGATAAAATACGTATTGAAGTCATTGACAACAACGTTCCTCAGTTATCAAAGGAATATAAAAAAGGTTATGACCGCTTAACAAATGGTTTATTGCTCAGTGAAAATTTAGGTTATTTATATCTAAGTAATAACCGGCTTGTTAATTTTTATTTTGGTTTTGAATGCATTCAAGGTTTTACAAAAAGCCGCCGCAGCTTTGATTATGACTTAATGAAACAGGACACTAACAAAAGACTTGATGTTTTATACGGCGGCAAAATAGCCT
>CAISYK010001037.1 GCA_903889605.1 uncultured Bacteroidota bacterium | reverse complement strand
CAGTTAAATTTATTTATTAATAATAAATTGTAACTTTCACATATTTTTTATGTATAATTGTGTCCTACTATAAAATCATGCTACTATGATAAAAAGAATTATTGTAACGTCAACTATACTAGTTTTTTTAGGCTTTAGTGAAAAAATATTTGCTCAAGACCCTGAATTTACTCAGTTCTATTCCAATCCTCTATATCTAAATCCTGCTCTTGCAGGTACGGCTCGATGTCCAAGAGTATGTTTAAATTACCGTAATCAATGGCCTGGCATCTCAGGTACATACGTTACTTATTCAGCCTCATACGATCAGCATATTTATGCAATCGGCGGCGGTCTGGGCTTACTAATAACTAATGATAAAGCCGGACAAGGCACATTAACTACCACCAATGTCAGCGGTATTTATTCATATCAATTGCCTCTTACTAGAGAGTTTTCGATGAAATTTGGTGTGCAGGCAACATATTTTCAAAAAAGTATTGATTGGAGTAAACTTACATTTGGTGATATGATAGACGAGCGCAGAGGGTTTGTTTATAATACCAATGAAGAACAGAAACTTTCCAGCAAATCTAATGTTGATTTCTCTGCAGGTATTTTAGGCTACAGCAGCCGTTATTTCTTTGGTTTTGCTGCACATCATTTAACTCAGCCGGATGAAGGGCTTCTTGGCGGACCAAGCAAACTTCCAATGAAACTGACCGGACATGCCGGCGCCACTTTACCAATAGGTGATAAAGGAAGTGCTACATTTATTTCTCCAAACGTACTATTTCAGAAACAACAGAATTTCCAACAACTTAATTTAGGACTATACTTTACTAAAGGATCTATGGTAGCAGGTTTATGGTATCGTAATCAAGATTCATTTATAGCAGTTGTAGGTTTTCAACAGCATTTCTTTAAAGTGGGATACAGTTATGACGTGACCGTTTCAAAATTAACAAATGCCACTGCAGGTTCTCATGAAATTTCTTTCTCATTACAATTTGAATGTAAGAAACCTAAGAAAAAGTTCAGATTAGTTAGTTGTCCTTCATTCTAAAATTACTTTTAAATACAATTTTTAACATAATATATAGTTAATTATGTTAAAAGTTGTATTCTCTTATAAAATGATAAATTATAGTTTTAAAACTAATAATCAGCATAAAGAAACAAATTAAGAAATAATCCGTTACAATATTTTTAAAACGCCTATACTTAATTTATTAACCAAAATTAACAGCAATGAAAAAAGTATCAAGCAAAATCATCTTAATCTCTGGAATTTTGGTTCTTGTGTCTTGTTCCAAAGAAAGATCGCCTATCACTGCTTGGGAATATAATAATCCCAAAAACGGGGGTTTTGAAGTTATCCCTTATGAAGAACAAGAAACCGGACCTGGATTGGTGTTGGTACAAGGCGGCAGTTTCACTATGGGAAGGGCTGAACAAGATGTAACTTATGATTGGAACGCTATACCTAAAAGAGTTACTGTTTCATCTTTTTATATGGATCAAACAGAAGTTCGTAATCTTGATTATCTTGAATACATACACTGGACATCAAGAATTTTCGGCCCCAATTTTCCGGATGTTTTAAAGAAAGCTCTTCCTGATACATTAGTATGGCGTGATCGTTTAGCTTTCAATGAACCTTATGTTGAATATTATTTACGCCATCCTGCCTACAGGGATTATCCTGTTGTTGGAATTAACTGGCTTCAAGCATCGGATTTTTGTGCTTGGCGCACCGACCGTGTAAACGAATTTATCTTGATTCGTGAGGGTATCTTGGATCACACTCCAACTCCTACTGAAAACGATTATTTCAATACAGATCAGTACTTAGCAGGCAAATGGCAGGGAACTGTTGTTACTCCTCTTCACTCTATGAGTCCTGATGGCGGTGACCGTTTAGTGCGTATGGAAGACGGAATATTTTTGCCGAGATACCGGCTTCCGACAGAAGCTGAGTGGGAATTTGCTGCTTATGGATTAATAGGAAATTCAATTGGTGAGCGTATCACTGATAGGAGATTATATCCATGGAATGGTCATGGAACACGTAATCCTGATGAAAAATTTTTAGGGCAGATGATGGCTAACTATCAGCGCAGCAATGGTGATATGATGGGTACTGCAGGTTCTCTTAATGATGCTGGCGACGTAACAACACCTGTGTATTCATACTGGCCAAATGATTATGGATTGTATAATATGGCAGGTAATGTTAGTGAGTGGGTTATGGATGTTTATCGTCCGCTTTCAGCTGAAGACAAATCGGATTTTCGCCCTTTTAGAGGTAATGTGTTTAAAACACAAGTGCGTAATGAGGATGGAATTAAAATCAATGATACTATTAAGTATGATGCTGACAGCAATATTACAAGTATACCGGGGATGGTTCTTTGGAGAGATGTTAGTGTAACTGTACCAGATGATAACTTGGATGAAAGAAGGAATTATAAATATGCAGATAATATCAATTATTTGGATGGAGATGTTAAAACCCAAGCTGCCGGATTGAGCGGAAACTCGTGGACTGAGGGATTCGATGCTAGTTCAGGCAAAGCGGAAAGCGGCGGTATGTATGATTACACGGCAACTTCACTTATTAATGATAAGGCACGTGTTTATAAAGGAGGGTCTTGGAAAGACAGGGCATACTGGATGGTACCGGGAACAAGGCGTTTTCTTGATCAACGGCAGTCAACAGCTTGGATTGGATTCCGTTGCGCTATGACTCGTGTTGGCAGTCCAACAGGTTTAGGAAAAAAATAAATAACCTTAAAATATATTTTAAAAAACTCCCGATAAAATCAGGAGTTTTTTTTTGAATAGACTGATAATTTGGATAATTTTTTTAAACGATGGAGGCAAAAGTAATGCTTTTTATAGAAATTATTGGAGCTCCTAATGTCTTAAAAAACTCGTAAAATAAACCAACAGAGGGTTTTATATTCGTTGATAGCGTATTCTGACAAGTTAAAAGCTGAGGAATAAATATTAATAAGCCTTCCATATCCTCCCCCTAAATGGAAGGGTAAGCAATGGATGATCAAATAAAAGTAAAGCGGGAAATAGTTCCTTCCCTTTAAGGGAGTATAGGGTGTACGGTTTTAAGCATCAATATTCGCATATTTAGCATTCTTTTCAATAAACTCTCTGCGAGGAGGAACCTCATCACCCATAAGCATTGAAAATATTCTATCAGCCTCAGCCGCGCTGGTAATTGTAACTTGGCGCAGAGTGCGGTGTTCTGGGTTCATGGTCGTTTGCCACAACTGCTCGGCATTCATTTCACCAAGACCTTTATATCGCTGAATGTTTACACTGCTTTCTTTCCCTTCACCACCGGCTAATTCTCGGACAGCAGCGCTGCGTTCTTCTTCAGTCCAGCAATATTTTTGCTCTTTACCTTTTTTTATCAAATATAAAGGAGGTGTAGCAATATAAATATGCCCGTTTTCAATTAACTCTTTCATGTGACGGAAAAAGAAAGTTAAAATCAATGTAGTTATGTGGCTTCCATCAATATCGGCATCGCACATGATGACTACCTTATGATAGCGTAATTTATTTATATTTAATGCGCGGTCATCCTCAGGGGTGCCGCGAAAAACTCCAAGAGCTGTAAATATATTTTTAATCTCCTCGTTATCGTAAATTCTATATTCCATAGCTTTTTCCACGTTAAGAATTTTACCCCTTAATGGAAGTATAGCTTGGAAGGCTCGGTTACGGCCTTGTTTAGCTGTGCCTCCTGCGGAATCGCCCTCTACAAGATAAATTTCACACATTGAAGGGTCTGACTCAGAGCAATCGGAAAGTTTTCCGGGTAAACCTGTTCCAGTAAGTACACTTTTACGCTGTACCATTTCACGTGCTTTGCGGGCTGCGTGACGGGCAGTGGCGGCTAAAATTACTTTATCTACAATAGTTCTAGCTTGCTTTGGGTGCTCTTCCAAATAATTATTAAGCATTTCGCTTACGGCAATATCAACCGCACCCATCACTTCATTATTACCAAGTTTTGTTTTGGTTTGTCCTTCAAACTGCGGTTCCTGCACCTTCACAGAAACAACAGCAGTAAGTCCTTCACGGAAGTCGTCTCCATTGATCTCCAATTTTACTTTCGCAAGCAAACCGGATTTTTCAGCGTATGATTTTAAGGTACGGGTAAAACCTCTTCTGAATCCGGCAAGGTGAGTGCCGCCTTCATGAGTATTGATATTATTTACATAAGTATGCAGATTTTCGGAATAAGAAGTATTATACATCATGGCAACTTCAACTGGAATTCCGTTTTTTTCGCCTTCCATATAAATGACGTCAGCTATCAGTTTTTCGCGGGTGGCATCTAAATAACTGACAAACTCTTTTAATCCGCCTTCTGAATAAAAAACTTCTGAACGGTTATTTCCTGCATCATCTTTTTCGCGCACATCAGATAAGGTAATACGTATTCCTTTGTTAAGATATGATAACTCACGTAAACGAGCTGCAATAATATCATAATGATAAACAGTGGCAGTGAAAATTGTTTCGTCGGGTTTAAACGTAATAATTGTACCCCTGTAATCTGAAGTACCTATTTCTTTAACGGGATATAAAGGTTTACCAATATTATATTCTTGAATATATTCTTTTCCGTTTTGGTGAACATTTACCGTTAAAAGAGTTGAAAGAGCATTAACACAAGAAACACCAACACCATGCAAACCACCGGAAACTTTATATGAATCTTTATCGAATTTGCCTCCGGCATGTAATACAGTCATTACCACTTCTAATGCTGATTTTTTTTCTTTGGTCATTATACCCGTTGGGATACCACGTCCATCATCTTTTACAGTTATTGAGTTATTCTCATTAATGGTAACGAATATGTTTTTGCAATGACCAGCAAGAGCCTCGTCAATAGAGTTGTCTACAACTTCATAAACCAGGTGGTGAAGGCCTTTAGAGCCTGT
>CAISYK010001036.1 GCA_903889605.1 uncultured Bacteroidota bacterium | reverse complement strand
TGGTTTAATATTATGGTTGTCTAACATTTCACCGCAGTGTTTGCACTTGATTGCATCAAATTTAATTTCTTCTGCGCAGAATGTACATATTTTTATAGTTTCCATTTTGTTTTTTTTAAATTTTACCTAATTGTTTTTTTTGAGGTTGCAGAGGCCGATTACATACAGTTCATCTCGTCCGTTTTCTGTCTAATATTTTTTTCATAACTGGCAGAGTTATTGAATTCAGGTTTTTTTAAATTTCATCGCCCATAACGGCAAGCTAAATGATGTAGCCGACTTCGTAAACAAAATTATAAAATTACCAGTGGCAAAAACAAATAAAAAATAATTTTCTTCCGCTGTGAAATGTTTTTGCCACGACCTATTTTCATTGCGAACTGAAATGATGAAGCTTACTATAAACGGCTTTATCATTTAGGTGATGTTGGGCGCATGGCATTCTTTCTTTCGAGTTATATTTATATCAGTCGAAACACCCTATAGTCCTCAAACATACAGGTCTAAAGGTGAAGTTTTAGAAACCTTACGGTCGTAACACCCTACAGTCCTCAAACACACAGGTCTAAAAGTATAGTTTTAGAAACCATACGGTCGTAACACGCTACAGTCTTCAAACACACAGGTCTTAAAGTAAAGTTTTAAAAATCCTGCGGTCGTAACACCCTACAGTCCTCAAACACGCAGGCCTGAAAGTGAAGTTTTAAAAACCCTGCGGTCGTAACACCCTACAGTCCTCAAACACGCAGGTCTTAAAGTAAAGTTTTAAAAACCCTGCGGTCGTAACACCCTATAGTCCTCAAACACGCAGGTCTGAAAGTAAAGTTTTAAAAACCCTGCGGTCGTAACACTCTATAGTCCTCATACACGCTGGTCGTAAAGTAAAGTTTTAAAACCCCAGCGGTCGTAACACTATAGTCTATAATATACACAGAAGCTTAACACTAAAGTTATTTCAATCCAAAAAAGTAGCTAATATTTAGTCCGGCATTCCAAAGATAGCCAGTTACAGGGGCTTTAATTATTTTTAAAACACCATATCTTATAGTTGGTTCAATTCTAAAATTGTTTCTGCTGCTAAATCTCCAATCAATACCAGCACTGACAAATGGAGAAACATTAACCGTGTTATAGGTATAAGTTGTCGGTTGTGTGTTTTTATCATGCGCTCCATTGTCATATTCAAAGATACTTGTAGTTGTTTCTTTAATAAAAACATTAGTTGAAAAACCAGCACTTGTCACAAAACGAATTTTCTTTTTACCAAAACTGAAATTCACGTTTAAAGGAACATCAATATAATAATAATTGTAAATAAATTTGGCACTTGTTATTTTTGATCCTGGAGTATTGTAAGCAAACCCTGTTCTTGGGTCAACCATAGAACCATAGGTCAAATCTTGCATATTAATTTGGTAGCCTTTGTTGGAGTATTGGATGCCTGCTCCAATTCCGATGTTTTTATTCAAATTGAAGATTATTTTTAATCCTGTTGTATAGCCTAATTTGCTTGTTTCGTTTTCATTCCTCCATTTTAAAACAAAGTCGCTCGATGAACTACCATCATTATTTTTTAAAGTTCTAAAACAATAGTCAGGTGAAAAGTTTACGCCAATTTGTATTTTCGCAGATTCAACATTTGATGTGGCTTCCATCTTATCTTGTCCGAATAGGTTTGCGGTTATTGCGGTTGTAAATAAAAAAACAATTGTTCTCATTTTTGTAGATTTATATTTCACAGCTTGTATCGTATCCCAATGTTTAGATGTCCAGTCAATAGGGATGTATATTTAAGTTTGTCTATAGTTGTTATGTTAGTAAAAAAAACAGCATACTTATTTTGAATGATAAAATCTAATTTATTATTTATGGGTATCATAAAGTCTAATCCAACATCGAACCCGAAATTAAATTGAGAAAGGTCTTTTGATTTATTTTCACTCTTTTCCCAATTGTGTGTTGTAAGAATTTGGACTGGATTACCGTTGGTGTCTATTTGTGTTTGGTAAACAAATTCCCAGCCACTCCCTTGCGCTTTAGTATTTATCGAATAAGTCACTGTAGGGCCAAGTGAAAAAAATATTTTCAATGAATTTTTTTCAATAAGCCTTAATGAATAAATAAAATTTAAATTTAACTGCTGAATGGAGTAATCAAGATGTTTGTAAAATGAAGCATTACCCGCATTATATTTAATTTCTAAATCGGCTCTTTGAAATTTATATTGAAGTTCGATTCTAAAATTATTTATAGAATCCATTTTAGTTTCATAAAACGAGGAGAATGCCGTCCCGTTTTTTAGGTGATATTTTGCATCATAGTTCTCGTCTTTTGTGAAATTCAAAAATGTTCCCTTGGCAGAACCTCCGCATATCCCAATATATCTTTGCGCATGAGATATTGATAAATTAAAAGCCGTAAGAAAGGCAATGAGTATTATATGATTATTTTTAACCAACATGATTTTCACCTTGATATTATAAACTTATTTTCAATCTTTTCACCATTCGCAACAATTCTTAACACGTATGTTCCATTAGGAAATTGGCTCACATCTATAGTTTTTCTATTTGCACCTAAACTATTCTGCTTTTGTTCCCTGAAAAGCTCTTTTCCATTAATGTCATTAATGATTATGAAAGCCGTGTTTTTATTATTTACGGAATAAAAAATATTTAATTTGTCAATTGTCGGATTTGGATAAATGACAAATTCTTTGTTAAAAGAGGACACTTCTGATTTATTAAAGTTATGATTACTTATGGTTTCATAGTAATTAGTAGTATCACCTGAGGAGTTTACTATTATGCAACTTCCATAAGCAACTAAAAGGTTGTATTTTCTTATGTCAGAATCATAGCAATTCAGTAATTCAAGTTTGGCACTGTACCATCCATTGGCTGCATTAATAGCGTTCCACAAGACAATATTGTTTGAAGTTGGTGTGCCACTGGTGCTGTAAACAAGTTGTCCCAGTTGGTCATATACCTGAAATGAATAAAAGAGCACCCCGGTCGCTTCTATTGCGTAAACAGG
>CAISYK010001035.1 GCA_903889605.1 uncultured Bacteroidota bacterium | reverse complement strand
TTCATCAGACTATTAAGTCCTTGAAAATCATTGATAAAGTTCGATAAATCCAACCCACAGGCTGCCACTAAAACCCCTAATAAATCAGGGATTTTTCATTTTTCAGGATGTATTAATTTTACCCAAATTTTGTGTTTTTTTCTAAAGATCGATAGCATAAGAGCTCGAAAACCTGGCAAAAAAAAGAATAGAAAGTGAATTTTCCTGTATCGTCTAGAAGAAATTCAAATTTTATTTTATTACACAAAATTAATCGGTAAGCGTACGCGATTGTCCAGCCTCGCCGGTTTTAGTAGCCCCCCTCTCCCCAGAAAAATAATTTGTTAGTAACAAATATATTAAGCAATTAATTATTTTATTTTTGTGCATTAATCCGCGAAGATAATAAGTGGTCAATCTGATGCGGCTTTTTCATTCAAAACTGATTACATGAGTAAATTTTTCGGAAAAACATGGTGGGGTGAGCAGTGGTTAAACTCCTTAAGCAATATAGATTATGAGAACCGGCTTGAAAGAGGAAGCAGATATGCACGAAACGGTTCTGTAGAATCAATAAAAATTAACGGCAACCAAATACATGCTAAAGTTGCTGGAAGCAGGCCTAAACCTTACAGTGTAGATATTATTCTTCCCCCTTTTTTCGATCCTGAACTAGGTACGTTTATTAAGGCCTTATCAAAAAAGCCTACTATTATTTCTAAACTGCTTAATAGGGAACTTGACCCGCAGGTATTGACTATTGCAGAAGAAATTGGGTTAAAAGTATTTCCAAAACAATGGACCGATTTTAAAATGCAGTGTTCATGCCCTGATTGGGCAGTACCTTGTAAGCATTTGGCAGCAGTTATATATAAGGTAAGTGCGGAAATTGATAATAACCCTTTTTTGGTTTTCGATTTACACAACGTTAATTTAATCCAAGAGTTAGAAAAACTTGGAGTTTTTGTAAATAAACAAACTGCTGAAATTTCGAAAATTACCGATTTATATTTTGATGCAAAAAAGAAGAAACAAGAAAAGTATAACATAGAAAATGCGTACACTAAACTTTCTTTCACTAAACTAACTCCTATTCATGAACCTTTAACTGTATTGCTTTCCGACTTTCCAGCCTTTTATCAGGGCACTGGCAATTTTAAAGAAAAATATATTTTTAAAATTGATAAGACTGTAAAGAATGCCCAAAAAGTTGTTCAGGGAAAAATCTCTTTGGAAAATTTATTTCTGAAAGCATCAATAGCCGAACAGCACATCAACCATAAAGCTCAAAACAAAATCACAATTGATGAGAAATACAAATCAAACGTATTTGTTAATGAAACTGAATTTTCTTTTTTGAATTTTTTGAAGCAAATTTCACAAATCAGCTCATCTAAAACCAACGATTACCAACCGTCAACAGCATCACTGCACACTGTCCTGCATTTCTCCATTCACCTGCTGGCAAATGGAGCGGTTGTTCCGCAAATTATACAATTACCGAATAAAGAATATACAATTCGCTGGCTGCCTGCTATGATAAGTAAAGACGTAAGGCAATTAGTTGAACAACTTAAAAATATTCTCCCTCCGACTATTTTTTTATGGAATGAAAAATCGAAATTAAAAGAAATAAATAAAGACACCGCCTTTAATTTGGTTTCGCTTTTTTTAACAGAAATTATTGCTGTATTTGAGGACACGGCAAGTGATGATTTATTTTTAAACCTGTTTTTTAAGAAGGCAGCGCATACATTTAAAAACCCTGGCGAAGAGGCTTTGAGCGGCGGCATACAATCATGGACTCAAAAATATTTTATAACACAAGGCAATTTTAAACCGCAGATTGTTGTCGAAGAATTATTAAATGATGATTTCAAGGTGTTTATAAATATTGAAGACAATACTAAAAAAAGTTTTGCCATTCCGTTTTCATTGAAAGATGTATTAACCCAAAAACAACACGATAAAAATAAATATGAAATCCTGCAGAGTTTAACTCAATTGAGTTCTTTTATCAATGGCTTGGATGAATATATTAATTCTGAAGGAAAGCAGGAAATCATTATGAATAATGAAGTGTTTACTCCATTCTTAATGCAGATGATTCCGGCGATTCAATTATTAGATATTAATATTTTACTGCCGAAATCACTGCAGGGTATTTTAAAACCCAAAGCCAGTATTAAAGTTAAAAAGAAAAGCGGAGGTAAATCATTTTTGCAATTGAACCAGCTGCTAGATTTTGATTGGCAGGTTGCCATTGGCGATACCCTTATGGATGAAGCAGAGTTTAAAAAATTACTCAAAAAATCAGATGGATTAATAAAATATAAAACCAATTACATTTATGTAAACCAATTTGATCTGGAAAAAATACATAAACATTTTGCAAGTGCTAAAGAATTAACGGCATTTCAAATGCTTCGTGCAGCGCTGAGCGGCGAATATTTAGGAAGCAAAATTGGATTAACAGAAGATGTTCGAAAACTCATTATTGAATTAACCAATTTTAGTGAAATTGCCTTGCCAAAAGGCATTAAGGCTCAATTACGTCCATATCAGCATCGCGGTTATTCATGGATGTACCGTAATGCACAAATTGGTTTTGGTTCGGTATTAGCTGATGATATGGGTTTAGGAAAAACGCTCCAGGTAATCACAACCTTGCTGAAATATAAAGAAGATGGATTGCTTGAAAATGAAAAAGCCTTGGTTATTGCTCCAACCGGGCTTTTAACGAACTGGCAAACTGAAATAGAAAAATTTGCGCCAAGTTTAAAAGTGAAAATATATCATGGCACAAATAGAAAAATTGAAAAAGATTTTGATGTGCTTATTTCTTCTTATGGCATTGTGCGCAGTGATGCTAAGGAATTAAAAAAGAAAAACTGGCACACTTTAATTATAGACGAGGCTCAAAATATTAAAAACATAAATACCGAACAAACTAAAGCCATTAAAACCATTGGAGCATCTAATTTTATTGCAATGAGCGGAACACCTGTTGAAAACCGCTTGAGTGAATTATGGAGTATAATGGATTACAGCAACAGAGGTTTTTTGGGTAATACCAAGGAGTTTAATGATACATACGGCAACCCTATCGAACAATATAATGATGTTGCTGTTGCCGAAAAACTAAAAAAAGTTACCGCACCATTCATGATGCGAAGGCTTAAATCTGATAAAAGTATTATTTCTGATTTGCCTGATAAAATAGAAATGGACTGCTATTCAACCCTGGCAAAAGAACAAGCGGGTTTATATGAAAAAACACTGCAGAAAGCGCTCCAAGAAATTGAAGGCATGCAAACCTCTGATAACAAAACATTATTTGTCCGGCAGGGGTTAATTTTACAAATGATTTTGGCCTTGAAACAAATTTGTAATCACCCGACACAATTTTTAAAAAATAATATTTTAGATGCGTCAATAAGCGGAAAATTAGAACTGCTGTTTGATAAACTAGACAGCATTGTTGAAAGCGGTGAAAAGGTGTTGATTTTCACTCAATTCACTGAAATGGGGAATTTACTGAAGCACTTTATTAAAGAGCGCTACAAAGAAGAACCGCTATTTTACCATGGCGGATGCAGTATGAAACAACGTACCGAAATGGTAAATGGATTCCAAAACAACAGAGCCGATAAAATATTTATTCTATCACTAAAAGCTGCCGGTACTGGTTTAAATCTAACGGCAGCCAATCACGTTATTCATTATGACCTTTGGTGGAACCCGGCAGTAGAATCTCAGGCTACTGACAGAGCTTACCGTATCGGACAAAAAAGTAATGTTATGGTTCATCGTTTTATTACTAAAAATACGTTTGAAGAACGTATTAACGAGATGATACAAAGTAAAAAAGCTTTAGCAAATATGACAGTTGCCACAGGCGAAAATTGGATTGGGAATTTAAGTAATAAAGAATTGAAAAATTTGTTTGAGATGAGCTGATTTCAATATTTCAGTTGTACAGAAGAATTCAAGGTACTGTTATAAAAAAGGGAATAACTTATATTTTTAATTTGCTGATTGTTTTCCAATTTTGCAGTCTTATTTTATCCTTTCTTGTAAATTCTTGTTCTCCGTCATACAAAAGTAATCCGCCTATATTATTACTAAAACTATTCCACTGCTGCATGGGTTTTAAATGACTTTCTTGAAATGTCTGGGAAGCTTTTATTTCTATAGGAAAAAGACTGCTGCCATTATCGAGCAAAATATCAATTTCTACTCCTTTATTATCCCGCCAGAAAAAAAGATTTGTCGAAGAACCCGAATTGAATTTTAGTTTTAATAGTTCA
>CAISYK010001034.1 GCA_903889605.1 uncultured Bacteroidota bacterium | reverse complement strand
TGGCCTCCCCGCTATACGAGAATCCCAACAGCATAAACAATGACGTGGTAAACACAATTTACCAGGCTACTAACGGTGTATTATGGATTGGCACTAATGGAGGAGGATTAAATGCACTTATCCTTCAGAATGGGAAAAATAAATTTACTTCAGGTTATAAATTTTATCATTTCACTGAGAAGGACGGACTTCCAAACAACGTTATTAATGGGATTTTACCTGACAATAACGGCAACCTATGGATAAGTACTAACCATGGAATATGTAAATTTTACGCATCAAATTATTTAGCCTTAACTGTAAAGGATTATTTAACAAAGGTAATATCAGATATTCAAAAAAAAATTACGGTAAAAAAAGATATTGCTGTTTATAAAAATTATGATGTAAATGATGGTTTACCAGCCAACTCATTTCCTGGAGCTGCATGTAAAACAAAAGACGGCTTGATGTATTTCGGGAGTGCAGATGGATTATTATGTTTTCACCCTGACAGTATAAAGGATAATTTTCATAAACCTCCTGTTTATTTTACATCTTTTAAAATTTTCGAAAAAGAGTTCCCTCTTGATACCCCTATCACTACTATACGCAAAATAATTCTTTCATATAAAGAAAGTTTTTTTTCATTTGGATTTGTGGCATTAGATTATGCACAGCCATCAAAAAACCAGTACGCATTTAAGATGGAGGGTTTTGACAGCAAATGGATAAATATTGGAAACAGGAAATACGCAAGCTACACTAATCTTGATCCTGGTGAATATGTATTCAGAGTTAAAGCATCTAATAACAATGGGGTGTGGAATGAAGAAGGTACGTCTATTCGAATAATAATTACACCTCCTTTTTGGCAAACTAAAACATTTTATGCACTCTGCATACTATCAATTATATTTCTTGCATACAGTTATATAAAATGGAGAGAACGTAAGCTGACTAAAGAAAAAAGAATTCTTGAAGATCAGGTAACAATGCGCACTAAGGAAGTTGTTGAGGAGAAAGAAAAAGTTGAATCGGCAAACATCGAAATTATTCAAAAAAATAAAAAAATAGAAACGGCCTACAGCACTATTGAAGATAAAAACCGTCAGATTACTGACAGTATCAATTATGCAAAACGAATTCAGCAAGCGATACTGCCGGATAAAAAAGAAATTTCGGCAGCACTTCCTCAAAGTTTTGTGCTTTATAAACCAAAAGACATTGTGAGCGGGGATTTTTATTTCTTTAATGCCACTCCCGGCTTCCCTGAAGGGAAGGAATCCCAACTCACAACACAAACAAAAGGCTATACGGGCAGCTGTCCATCCCATTCGGGTTGGTTAGGAGAGGCTTCATGCGTCATTTTTATTGCTGCGGCAGATTGTACAGGACATGGGGTTCCCGGAGCATTTATGAGCATGATTGCTTCTGAAAAATTACACGATGCAGTGCAGCAAAGCAATATACCGGGTGAAATTTTGATGCAGGTAAATAAAGGAATCAAAAATACGCTTCATCAATCTGAAAGCGATGAGTCAACCCGAGATGGAATGGATATTGCACTAGTAAGTTTAAAGTTAAAAGTTGAAAGTTCAGAGTCAGCAGAAAATAACTCAAAACTCAAAACTCAAAACTTTGAACTCAAGTACGCTGGTGCTAACCGTCCAATCTGGATTATACGAAGCGGAAAAACAGAAATAGAAGAAACAAAAGCAACAAAAAATGCAATAGGCGGTTTCACTGAAAATAGCCAGCATTTTGAAACGCACGAAATTCAATTACAGAAAGGTGATACCTTTTACATTTTTACTGATGGTTATACTGATCAGTTTGGCGGCGAAAAAGGGAAAAAGTTTACAACAAAAAAATTCAAACAACTATTGCTTGCAATTCAAAATTTATCAATGCCTGAACAGGAAAAATATTTATCTAAAGTCATCGATGCCTGGTGCATAAACATGGATCAGGTGGATGATATTTTAGTAATAGGTGTAAGAATATAAATACATAGGAGCGCAGATGACGCTGATAATTAGGATTAACTCCGATAAAATATATGGGTTGAAATATTTTTTGCAAATCATTTAAAACATAATCAATAAGCATTATCATCCTTCCGTTTTTTGCTGCAAAGAAGTAAAAATAAAAATGCCATGTCTAAATTATTCTATTTTATTATTCTTATTTTATCAATCTTTTTATTTTCTCCTAATAAATTACAGGCGCAGTCATTCTATGAAAATGCAAAGTTTAAGCATTTATCTGTTGCTGATGGGCTGTCTGACAATAATGTCAATGCTGTTTTGCAGGATAAGGAAGGATTTATGTGGCTTGGAACTTCTGATGGATTAAATAAATACGATGGTTACAAATTTACTATTTACCGCCATATTCCAAGTGACAGCTGCTCTATCGGGCCAGGCAGTATAAACTATATTTATGAAGACAAAGAAGGCCTTATCTGGATTGGGGCTGAAGGATCATTAAGTATTCTGGATAAAAAAACCGATAAATTTAAAGTATTTATAAATGAGCCGCAAAACCCAAACAGCATAAGCAGTAATATAGTAACATGTATTATTGAAGATAATGAAGGTATCATATGGATAACAACTTATGGGGGAGGAATTAATAAATTTGATAAAAAAACAGGTAAATTTTTCTCCTATAAAAATGAACCCCGAAATCCATACAGCATCAGCTCTGACTATATTGAAAACTGTTTTGTGGATTCACATGGGATCATGTGGATATCTGCTTTTGAAACACCGCAGGAAGGATTAAATACTAAAGGAGGATTAAACTCATTCGACAAACATTCGGGAAAATTCACTTACTATGGAAACAATGCATTCATCAATAATAGATGTATCGGTAGCTGCGCCTGGAATTTGGTTGAAGATACTAAAGGATTAATTTGGATAGGGAGCGGAGGTAACGATTGTCCAGGATTAAGTGTTTTTGACAAAGAAAAAAAAGAAGTTACAAATCAATTCATTCATGATCCAAAGGATAAAAACAGCCTCAGTAACAATATTGTACAATGCCTTTATGATGATGCCAAAGGCTATTTATGGGCAGGAACATTAAACGGGCTCAATATTCTTGATAAGAACACAAACAAATTTACTGTTTTTAAAAACGACCCCAATAATTCCAATAGTTTAAGTAATAATTCCATAAAGAAAATTTACCAGGATAATCAGGGACTTATTTGGATAGGCACAGCTGGAGGCGGTGTAAATATTTATGATAGGAATTACAGCAGCTTTATTATTTTCAAAAACGACCCTAATAATAAAAAAAGTATAAATAGTAATTTAGTGTTTAGTATTTACGAAGGCTCGAAAGGCTTGATGTGGATCGGAACTGCAGAAAATGGTTTAACAAGTTTCGACAAAACAACCGGAGAATTTAATTGTTACAAAGGCGAAATAACATATGATGGTAAAAAAAAAGCCATCGGATTTATAGGCAGCATACAGGGAAAAGATGAAGAGCATATATGGCTTGGGATTCCTTCAAATATAGTTTTAAGTTTCAATTGTTTTACAAAAAAATACGCCGTTCTTCCGCCTCCTTTTTATAAAGAAAAAAATGATCCCATATTTATTTTGGGTCTGTGTGCCGATTCAAAACAATCTTTGTGGGTCGGGACACCTGATAAACTTACCTATTTTAATTTTCCTGAAAAGAAAAGAAGCATCTATTTAAACAACCCTGCAAATCCAAACAGCATCAGTGAAAATTTTATAACAAACATATTTGAAGATTCCCAAAATAATATTTGGGTGAGCACGAGATCAAAAGGATTGAATGTTTTTGAAATAAATTCCGGCAATTTTTTTTGTTTTATAAACGACCTCAAAAAATCGAACAGCCTAAGCAGCAATGCTGTGAATACATTATATGAAGCCCCGAATGGAGTTTATTGGTTAGGGACTAATGGAAGCGGATTGGACGCTTTAATATTACAAAAAGGTAAAAACAAATATATTTCAGGTTATAAATTCTACCATTTTACTGATAAAGATGGGTTGCCGAATAATATTATTACGGGGATTTTACCTGATTCTATGGGAAATATATGGATAGGTACAAATCAAGGGATATGTAAATTTACTCCTCCAAAATATTTATCATCTCCAACAATAAATTCATTGCCGAATAATTCTGAGGAAGTCTTAAAAAGTGATAAACCTTTCATTAAAAATTATGATTTAAACGATGGGTTACCATCTAATTCATTCACCGGAGCCGCATGTAAAACAAAAGACGGATTGATGTATTTCGGGAGTTCAGAAGGATTAGTGCGATTTCAACCTGATAGTTTAAAAAATAATCCGCATAAACCTCCAGTATATCTCACTTCTTTTAAAATTTTCGAAAAAGACTTTCCTCTTGATACTCCTATTGCTGTTAAGCATGAAATAGTACTTACTTACAAACAAAATTTTTTTTCATTTGAATTTGTTGCCCTGGACTATGCTCAGCCATCCAAAAATCAATATGCTTTTATGATGGAAGGCTTCGATAATAAATGGGTATATTCTGGGAAACGGCGTTACGCAAGTTATACCAACCTCGATCCGGGAGAATATATTTTCAGGGTTAAAGCATCTAATAATAATGCCCTATGGAATGAAGAAGGTGCATCTATCCGAATTGTAATTACTCCTCCTTTTTGGCGTACCAAAACGTTTTATGTTATCTGCATACTCACGCTTATCATAATTACTTTTGGATACATTAAATGGCGGGAACGAAATCTTAAACGCGAAAAAAGAATTCTTGAAGATAAAGTTGCATTGCGTACAAAACAATTGGAAGAAAAAAACAAAATAGTGGAAGAGCAAAAGAATGTGGTAGAAGAAAAAAATATTCAAATAACAGAAAGCATAAATTATGCAAAGCGCATACAGAATGCCCTTCTGCCATCACAGGAATTATTTAAATCTTTTTCAAATAATTCATTTATTTTTTTCAGACCAAAAGATATTGTAAGCGGCGATTTTTATTATTTCCTCAAATTTGAAAAATACACCTTGTTGGCATGTGTTGATTGCACAGGGCATGGCGTTCCGGGAGGGTTTATGAGTACCTTGGGCAGTTTACTGTTAGATAAAATAGTAAATTCTGAGATATTGAGCCCCTCAGAAATTCTAAATAAATTAAGTGATGAAATCATAAGGGTGCTGCACCAGCAGGATGGAGGAGAGATACAGGATGGCATGGATCTATCTATTTGTTTAATTGACCGAAGCAATAAAAAAATTGAATTCAGCGGAGCACGCAATGGAATTATTATAATTACTGATGGGCAGGCAAAAAGATATAAAGCCGACCTATTTCCTGTGGGTGGAAATTACATAAAAAAAGGAATTCCAGTTGAACGTAATTTCAAGACTCAAACTATTTCAATAAATCAAAATGATTGGATTTACATGTATACCGACGGTTTTATGGAACAAGTCGGAGGAGCAGAAGGCGTTCCGATGAATTACACACAGTTCGAGGATATTTTAACTGCTGTATCGAACCAACAAAGTCAGGAAGAAAAAAACATGCTGTTGCAAACCAAAATAGACGATTGGATGGGTAATCACCAGAGAGATGATGATATTCTTATTATTGGATTTCATGTCACGTAGTAGTTTTATTGTTGTTCCTGAATTATAGTTTTCGTGTAAAGCAAATATCCTTAAAAGTTTTTATTCCGCACCTTACTGCAGGTTATTAAGATGTGCCGCTTTCAAAAATAAATGCCTCCCATAGGTCTTCGACAAGCCTTGACTGGTAAGTAACTTGTCATATTGAGCTTGTCGAAATATGTGCGAATATTCATAACTTTATTACTATTAGCGAAATTTGTTGTAACTCATTCTAGTTATATCAAAAATGATATCTCGGAAATTTTATTATCTGCAAAATAAATCTTAAATTTCACAAGCCGTTTGTAATCCTGTTTGGAAATAATAATGCCGTTTTTTTGTTTTTCATAATTATAATTTTTGAATACATACCTAAACAAAAAATATATTTATTAGTTCGGTAAAAACTATTAAACCCTTGGTTTGCGTGTGTTTTAAAAATCAATGTAAAGCCATTAAAATATTGACATTACTGCATTTCTAATGTTTCAATTGAAGAATTGCTGAACTATTTATATTATGATTTGTTTAAAAAGTTTTAAAATGTTCTGGAATTACATTATACTTTTAGTATCAGCATTCCATTTTTTCTCCTGCGGAAAAGTGCAGAAGAGCAAAGAGCAGAAAACAGAAATTTCATTACCCCCCCCTATAACCTGTCAAGCATTGCCGCCTTTTATTACATTGCCCGACACTTGTTCCAAACCGCTTATTTTGACTATTCCCCAAAAAGGAACAAACTTTTATACTTTACTCACCAACGACGGGCCGCAAACATTAAAACTTTCTCCTCCCGATATTAAGCCTTTGATTAGGGGTGAAGACGGCGGTTTTAGTTTTATGCAGAACTTCAATACTGAACAAGGATTAGCTTTAAGCACGGTTGTTTCAGGTTATAAAGATAGAAACGGAAATCTATGGTTTGGCACTTCCGGCGGAGGCGTGAGCAGGTATGATGGAAAATCTTTTACTAATTACAATGCAGGCCAGGGTTTGGCAAATAATATTGTTACGAGCATTATCGAAGATAAAATGGGCAATATGTGGTTCGGAACAAATGGCGGAGGAGCAAGCAGATATGACGGCAAATCTTTCACTAATCTTACTGCAGAGCAGGGCCTTATAAATAACAGGGTTCTGAGCATCATTGAAGACAGCATCGGAAATATATGGTTTTCTACTATGGGTGGGATAAGTAAATATGCCCCTTATAAATTAAATGGACTTGTTGTAAATGCCTCTATTGACGGACGTAAAGCCTTTACCAATTATACTGTAGCTCAAGGACTTTTAAGTAACATGGTTTCCGTCAGCCTTATTGATAAAAAAGGAAACCTCTGGTTTGGCACTGATAAAGGTGTGAGCATGTATGCCGCGGAGTTGCCGTCAGCCTCTCTGAAGGAAAAAAAAACAAATCCGCGCAAAATGTTGTCCGGCGATGCAAGCGAGCAAAGTAAGGCTTATAACTATTCATGCCTCCGCCATTCCGATTCCGGGATATCAGCAGAGGCTTTATTTACTAATTACACCACTGACCAAGGGCTTATTTCTAATAATATTAGTTCAATTTTTGAGGATGATGCAGGTAAAATTTGGTTCGGCACTTTTGGCGGCGGCGTGAGTAAATACAGCCCTGCCGCAGAATCGCAGCCCATGAATAATTCAACTTATAAAACCAAGACTGGGTTTGCCAATTATACTAATGCCAATGGTCTGGCAGGTAATACGGTCTATTTAATCAGGAAAGGTAAAAATGGAACTCTTTTGTTTATTACCAATAATGGTGTCAGCAAATGCACCCCATCCTTAATGGAGGCATCAAACTCTGAACTGTTTACTGATTTTACTCCTGCGAATGCAATGTCAAATAGAGATGTTAGAAGCATCACCGAAGATAAAACAGGAACTCTTTGGTTTGGAACTGGTGAAAATGGGCTTAATAAATATGATGGCAGCGCATTTACAAGTTTTACTAAGGCGCAGGGCCTAATTAGCGGAAAAATATGGAGCATCACTCAGGATAATAGTGATAATTTATGGTTTGTTGGATCCACGGGACTTTGTAAATATGACGGAAAATCCTTCACACATTTATTTTTAGGATCAATTACACTTAGCGTAAGATGCATTAAAAAAGATAAAATGGGAAACATTTGGTTCGGAAGCGGACTAGGTGTCACTAAATACGACGGCAAATACTTTACGAATTATAATGCAATCCATGGGCTGGGACACAATGCAGTATTGAGCATAGCTGAAGATAAAACTGGAAACCTCTGGTTTGGAACCTATGGAGGAGGCGTTACTAAATATGATGGAAACCGTGTTGAAGCAATTGAAAAAGGAGAAACTATTTTCACTGACAATCAACATGACTTAAAAAAGATAAATGGGAAATTTGTTAAATCATTTACAAATTTCACCACTGCTCAAGGCCTTGCAGGTAATACTGTTAAGTGTATCATTGAAGATAAAATTGGAAATATGTGGTTTGGAACTAATGGAAACGGCATAAGTAAATATGATGGGAACCGGATTGATGCAATTGAAGGCGGTGATAAAAATGCTCTGCTTACAATGCAGGGCTTACAAAATGTAAATGGAAAACTTGTAAAATCCTTTACTAATTATTCAAGAGGGCAAGGGCTTCCTAACAACACAATCTATAGTATGCTGGAAGATAAAACAGGAACAATTTGGTTTGGTACTGCAGGTGGCGGCTTATGCAGATATGACCCTAACCATGAAAAGCTTCCGACCCTCCGTAAAGTCGGGGGAAACCAACTCACAAGATCGAAGGCGGGCGATAATGCAGATAACAGGCCCTCATCTTCAGAAAGCGGGGCTTCCATTTTCATTACTTATACTTCTGCTCAAGGTTTGGCTGATGATAATGTATACGGCATTATAGAGGATACAATTAATAATATGATTTGGTTAGGAACAAACTTAGGACTATCCGGACTTAAACTAAATTCTTTATCACAGGGATCAGATGGAATTAAATTTGAAAACTTTAATAAAAAAACCGGATATCCGATAAAAGATGTAAATACAGGTTCATTGTTTTTAGATAAAAAAGGAATAATATGGGTTGGAACCAGCGACAAGCTGGTAAGGTTTGATTACAGCAGTATTCTTAAAAGTGCAGAACCGCCGGTATTGTTTATCCAGGCAGTTAAAATACATGGTGAAAATATCATTTGGTATAACCTTAAATCCGAAGAATTAAAAAGTGCTGAAATGAATGAAGCCGATTCGATGGCAATACTTAATGAAGAAATAATCACGTATGGTCACACCTTAAGTGAAATTCAGCGGGATGCAATGCGGAAAGAATTTTGTGATATAAAATTTGACAGCATAAGCCGTTTTTATCCTATCCCTCAAAACCTTGTGCTTCCGTATGAACACAATAATATAACTTTTGATTTTTCAGCAATTGAAACTTCGCGTCCTTTCATGGTTAATTATCAATATACGCTTGAAGGCTATGATAAGGAATGGAGCGCTTTAACAAATAAAACAACAGCATCGTTTGGAAATATTCATGAAGGAACATATTCATTTAAACTTAAAGCACAAAGCCCTGATGGTATTTGGAGCGATCCAGTTATTTACAAGTTTAAAGTTTTACCGCCATGGTTCCGCACATGGTGGATGTATTTAATTTATACAGCTTCCGGATTATTTTTTATTTGGGCTTTTATTCGCTGGAGAGAAAGGAATCTTAAACTGGAGAAATCAATTCTTGAAGAAAAAGTTGAATTGCGAACTAAACAATTAGAAGAAAAAAACAAAATTGTAGAAGAGCAAAAAAAAGCAGTAGAAGAAAGGAACACACTAATTACTGACAGCATAGAATATGCATTTAATATTCAACAAGCCATTTTACCCTCAGCAGAAGAGATAAATCAGCATTTTCAAAATCATTTCATATTATATAAGCCAAAAGATATTGTAAGCGGTGATTTCTATTGGATTTATGAAGACAAAGAAAAAGTTTTCATTGCTGTTGCTGATTGTACTGGACATGGGGTGTCAGGAGCCTTTATGTCTTTGATGGGAAACAATCTTCTTAACGAGGCAGTTATATTCAAAGCAAATAATTCTCCTTCAGAAATTCTGGATGAATTAAATATCAAAATTATAAATACTCTAAAGCAAAACAATAAAAATACTTCTGCAAAATATGGAATGGATATCGCACTTATTGCTTTAAATAAAAAAATGAGAGAGCTGGAATATGCCGGGGCGCATAATCCATTAATTATTTTTAGAAGCAATCCTATAGGTGATGAACATAGTGAATGTTTCCAAGTTAAGGCGGATAAGCACTCAATAGGTTTTATAAAAAAGGATGGCGAAAAAGGTTTTACAAACCATAAATTCAAACTCGTTAAAGGAGATATGCTCTATATGTTTTCAGATGGATATGTTGATCAGATCGGCGGCCCGGAAAAGAAAAAAATGTTTGCACAACCTTTTCGAGATTTATTGCAGACAATTTATAAGCTTGAATTGCAGGAACAAAAGAAAATACTTGAAGAGACAATTA
>CAISYK010001033.1 GCA_903889605.1 uncultured Bacteroidota bacterium | reverse complement strand
TATTCTTACATTTTAGCCCCCGGCTTGAAAATATTACAAGGATTCCCTCTTTCAGAAATCTATTTTCAGTATGATCTATTTCTCTCGTTATTAGCTGCATTATGGATGAAGCTGAATCTTGATCTTAACAAATTTCAAATTCTCGGCCAGCTTTCTTATTTTATGTTTTTCATTGGAGCAGTTATTTTCGCCAAAAAATTTTTCCACAATAAAAAACTTGCTTTTTTACTGCTTATTTCATTATTAATTATCCGGTACTATTCCCTCATGCATGACCCCGTGGCTATTTTTCAAGTTACCCCTTTGAGATTAGATTTATGGATGGTTATATTATTATTGGTTTATTTCAAAGGTTTTTACCATTGGATTACAGCTGCCTTTCTTGGTATATTAATAGTTGTGCATAAAAATTTTGGCCTTATCTATCTAATTTCTTATTACGAACTTGTATTTACACTTTTTTGCATAGAATTTATTCAACTGATAATTAACAAACAATTTAATTTCATTTCTTTCAAAACTATTTTACTAAAACACCTAGCACTCAATTTTAAAAATATTTTAATTATTGCAGGTTCTTTCATTATAAGCATTTTATTATTTAAAGGGTTCGCTCCGGAAAGTGCTGTTCTATACCAAAAAATCGGCATAGGAATGATGCAGATATCAAATGATTCATTCTATTGGTACATACCGATATTATTTAGTCTGGCTTTCGTTTTACTTTTTAAATTTAAGAATTCATTAGGCACACAATATTTCACTGTAGGCATGTTCATTATATTTTTGGCTATAGGAAATTCCTTGTATTTTTTTGGGCGAAGCCACGAACATAATATTTTAAATATTTCAGGATTGCTTATTCTCACATTATTTTTATTTTTTGACCTGCTGAGTTATGATAAATCTATACAGCATGCAGATTCAAAAAATAATTCTTCTGAAAACAATTTACAACCCAGCAATAATTCAAAATTAAAATTTGATTTCAAAAATTTGACTATTTCAAGTTTACCATTCTTGTTCATTATTGGCTCCTGCTATTTTTACTCAGAAGGAATAAGCGGTAAGCTTAAAATACAATATAATAATTTTAAAAAATCTCAATTTAATTATCCTTTAACTAATTCACCTAAGGCTGGTGACTTTTCCACAATTAATAAACTTACTAATAATAGTAAAAATGTTTATTTCCTTAATCAAAACAACGATTTTTTATTATATTATTACGGCAATTATATTCCTCAAGGCTACTATCAGCCATGTGTAGCCTGGATTTTAAATAATGACTTGGCTGATTTCCTTCAAAAATTACTTGACAAAAATTATTATTTAGTCATTAACAATTTAGGCGATGTATCGGATTTACTCACTAAAATAAAGTATAATAAAATAGTAACAGAAAATGGCTATACAGTTATTAGTAATGAAAAAGTTGAATATATTTTACCATCGAAAAGTAATTCAATCCTTCACATTGGAATAAACAGTAATTTAGGCTATAATGGAATAGATCTTGCGCCTATTGCATTGCCTGAAAATTTCACTATAGAAATGATAGTAAAGCCATATTCAGCTCAGGTTATTAACACCTCATTATTAAGCAATGCCAATGAAATTATAGGGCCTCGTGGAATATCAATCAGACAGAAGGATACTTGTCAGAATCAATACATTTTTGAATATGGAGGAGGAAAAACATGGTGTCAATCGCCTGTTTTTAAGCTGAATGAAAATCAATGGAATTACATCGTAATAATAGTCAGCAGAGAGTATGTGAAAATTTTTAATAATGGACAGCTGCTTTATTCATCGAAAGCTGAGTTCACGATAAAAAATTTCGATACTCCGTTAACCATTGGCAATAAATTGGGGCAAAGCAATCCTTTCAATGGATTAATTAAAGAATTAAAAATTACAAATGATACAGCTTCTGAACAAAGCATTTTAAATAATCTTGAAATTATTAAAGCAAAACTTTTCTGAATTTTATAACCAGTGTTCGACAATTAATTTGTGCCGCACCATTCGCTGTTGTTATTTTATTAATCGAACTCAGGCTGATAAAACAATAACAATAATCATTTCAGTTTTAGTTTATTCTTTCATAAATATAAATCACATCTTCCGAATGCAGTCTGTAATTATTAAGCTGGTCATAAACTTTCAATGAACCTATTCTATTGGGAAAAACATCATATAGCCCTACAAGTTTGTAATATTTCTTAACATATTCGTCTGCCCATTTAAAAATGAAATTTTCATAATTGGGTTTACACAACCAGGAAACATCGATTTTTACAAATAACATAAATTTGGGTTTATTTGTTTCTATTTCCTTTGCCATTTCTTGCTGCATTGAAAGGGCATAAGCGTGTATTTCAACAAGGTTATAAGTGTATATATATCCTGTAGCCGAATACCGGTCGGCATAAAAACAAATTTGCGGTTCAGAACCCAGCACAGCTATTTTGTCATCCTTTGTTGAATTCTGTTTAAGGAATTCCGCAATTTCAATCGATTCTGCAAAAGGGTTTTGTCCATATGCTTTTTTGCATGATACTTTAGTATCCTCATAAAATAAATAGTCTTTGTTAGCATTAATTCCTATGCCGATTAAAATTAAGAATGCCGAAAAACTAAAAAAGACAAGACCCGGTTTTCTTAAGCGATTTATAAAAAAATTGTTGGAAAAATCGAAGAAAAATGCAATTAATAAACCTGCCGCTGGTAGTAATGTGATAAAATAATGTTCTCTGAAATAAAAACCAGGAAGAATTGTTATGAAAGAAAACAACACAAATAAGAAAGCAGTAATTTTGTTTTGTGCCGATTCTTTATTAATAAAAATAAATGGTATTCCAAGCAGCGAAACTATCCACATTGCAGTATATCCAACAGAAGAGTAATTACTAGTTATTAAATTCAACCCTATCTTAAACATCTCAGGAGCATATGAAATAGGTATTTGATCGCCGTATGTTACAAGATATTTTACCGTCCAAAACCAAAACTTATCAAAATTCCCAAAAAAATAAAAATAGGATAGCATAACAATAATTGGAATCACAAATCCTAAAGAAAAAACCAAAAGCTTTTTTGCTAAAATAAATAAAGAGTCTAAATTAAACTCCTTTGTAATAATGGCTGCAAAGCCGAATAACACAAAGAAAATTCCTGATTGTTTACAAATAAAGGCGAGTGAGAAAAATACTCCCGGAATGAAATAAAATAATAGTTTATTTTTCTCATATTTATACATCTGCAGTAAAAAATAAATCCCAAGCAGTGCAAAAAAGGCAACAAAATGAGTAGCATGTGCAGCCTGAGCATACAAAGTCCAGGATGTACCCATAATTCCGAAAGAGGCTGCTGAAATCACAGCCCCGATTTTTGAAACGAAATTTTTGGAAATAGAAAATAATAAGAGCATAGATGCTGTACTTATTATCATCAGTCCGATATGAACACCAACTATTGATTTCCCCGAAACCCACATTATTAATGCATACATATAGTATGTCCCCGGCAGTTTCATGTTGTAGGCCAGCGTATACGGCGCATGCCCATCTAATATAAGCTTTGCCATATATGCATACTCGCCTTCATCGCGCTCAAATGGGAATGTGAGTAAATGAATTCTTGCTGTCAAAACAAGAATTACTGAAGCCCCTAATAGACAATAAATAAACTTATCGCTGGCAAACAAATTTGAAAAAAGATTTATTTGTCTCTGTGTTAAAAAGTTTTTCATTTTATATTTTTTGTTTCCCGGCACTGCAGTTTTTTATATCATTAAACAATTGCGGATGGCTGGGGATTTACTGTGCAGGCTCCTAGACAAATATCTTAATTTATCCTTTCATCTGAATGTGTTTTTGCATTCAAAAAGTAATATGCTGATGAATGTTAAATGCATTATACCATTTATTAATATATATTAGTCCAACCCTAAATAATACCAATTATACTTATTAATTAGTCCAATTCTCCGTTTGAACTGACTCCGCGCGATGTCAGTTCGAGCGGAGTCGAGAACGTGGGCTGTTTGTTTTTAGATTGGACAAAAAAAATAATACCAAATGGTATAACAACCAGCTTTCTCGGCTCCGCTCTAAATAGCCGTCTGGCAGTCATTTCGAGCTGAGTCAAGAAAAGCTATGCGGCATACCTCAATTAGCAAATTTTAAAAGTATAATTGATATTACCCAATAATAAAGCAGGCTGATTAGTGTCTGTCCATACAGTCGCTTAATTCAAAAAAATAAAAAAACCTTGCCGCAGATTCACAGATTAAAAGGGAAAATAATTTTATTAATCTGTGAATCTGTGGCTAATTTTGACTTAAATGACAGACACTAATTAAGGCAAAAATGCTTTCCCCAAGCAGAAAATTTTGATTAATGAATATTAAAAAATAATGCGGCTGATTATAAAACCAGCCGCATTATATATAATACTTTTATGTCGTATCAGCAAAGCAATTTAGAAAACATAACGCAGATTTTGGTTTGCAAAAAACAATGATACCGCTCAAATTATTTACGTTCTCTTCTTTAAAAACTGTAAATTATCTGGTGTATTTTCTCTCCTTATGGCATCCTGGAGCGCAAGATCCGCCGTTTTCATCTGCCTTATAGTTCATATCAAATTCCCATTTGCCAAAACTCACTTTCTCTCTGATAAGATGCAGATTAACTGTAGCATGCGGGCTATGACAAACCATGCAGCTTCTGCCTTTATCCCCATGAACATGCGTATAATGAAGATTAACATCATCATTTCTAAAATTTGAGGCTCCTTTTGATTTTGGCTTTTCTATCATGTCGCTTCCGTGACATTCCCAGCATAGCGCAAATGAATCGCTGGCAACGGCCAGGTATCTGTTAGTCGGAAAGGGATCATTTAATAAACGCGGATCTTGAGAAGCATGAGGATTATGGCAGACTTTTTCGCAGTCTTCAAAAGGAGGATGCAGCACTTTGCTGGTCTTAAGAAGAGTACTGAAGTTAGTTAATTTCTTTGCGTCAGCGGTTTTAATAGTTTTACTATGACAGCTAAGGCACAGGTCCTTTCTATTGGCAATCAATAATTTTTTAACATCTGAAGAATGCGGTGAATGACAATTTGTGCAGGATTTTTTATCTTTTACCGGTCCATGGATGTAAGCAGAACTTGCAAGCAGATCCTTCTTTTCAGTATGACAGGAAAGACATAAATCAGGCGGAGTTTTAAGCAGTGTAAACCCTACAACTCCTGCTTTAGGATGTTCGGTGCCGTTACTGGTATGGCAGTCTGCACAGCCTCTTTCTGTTTTTGTGGAATGCTTGTTAGATTTAGCTAATAAACTGCTGTGGCATTCAAGGCAGTTTTTTGTGATCGAGGAAATTGTATCTATAGCATTGAAAGCTCTCTTCTCAAAAGTATTATGCTCAGTTCCAAATAATAAACTTATGAATAACGGAGCTGTAAGAAAAAAAATAAATATCTTTTGCATAATTAAAATGTTCGTGTTAATTTGATATATGAAAATCTATTATTCATTTGGTAGGCTGAATTCTTGTTCCAATAAAATTGTGTCCCTAATGAAAATTGAAACTTTTGTAAAGTATACAATACTTCCATCCTGGAGGTTTTCACATCCACATCAATTCCGCGTCCAACCATTGTACTATATGAACAATCTAAAAGCAGTCTGACATCTCTTACAACTTTATAAGCAATTATAAAATTAGCATTGTAACTTTGCCGTCTTTCCAATACGTCGGTTATCTGCATATCCATCATATCTCCATTCAAATTTATTAATACTTTATTATACGACTTTTGGTAATTAATAAAATATCTCAATGCTTGATAAGGAACAATATGGCTTTTTGTATTTTGGTATTCTGCTCCGGCTTTCAATGAAAATAAATTTATGCTTACCCCGGCAACGTGACGTCTGTATGGATCTAAGGCCACGTTTTCGCCTGCACTTAGGTTCTTATAATCAGCAGAACTAATTGAATAATACAAATTTAATTTATCTTTATATAACAGAACATTTGCCATAAACATTTTAGTTTGCCCGTTGTATTTATACAAACCTAGAGTTCTCGCATGATAACTTATATATACAGTTGGATTAGGAGGCATCAAACCGCTTGGAATCCTGACTATTTCAACATAAGGATTTTTGTCAATCAAAACATAATCAACATTCAGGACATATACCATTTGATTGGGAGCCCTAACCACTACAGTCCCCATATCAACATTCTGATTTATTAATAATGTTATAGCATTATCATTCAAAACATATTGCTCATTAACTATATTTAGTTCAACAGACGGCGTTTTAACATTCTGATTAGTCGTGGCATAATCATATACCAGTAAAATTCTACCATTGGTTATATTTTTTGTATACTTTAAAGAAAGACCTAATTTATTGTTTACATTATTATAGCTTATACGATTTGTTTCACACCGCGAATAATATATTCTTGAACTTAAACTTGAAAACAATTGATGGCTTAAAGAACTAGTAAATGTCCCGGAGGTAATCTTATCATTCGGCTGTTTATTTATCCCCCAGCCATAACTGTTTGAAAAAACAAAATTCTTAGGCAGCAGCAATGACAGATTTTCTCCGCCGGAAAGAGTATTAAACACCATAGTTCCGCCCTGGTATACATTTGCAATAGATGAGGAAAGAGAATATTTACGACCTTCATCAAAGTTTATAGTATTATTTATTGAAGCACTGCTGTAATCAGAATTTGCAATTATAGATGGGCCCGCACTGCCAATGCTTTGTGTGCTTTTGCTCACATTATTCATAAATGAAAGTCCTGTAAAATCATGTGATGAAAATGATTTGGTTGCCGACACCTGAAATACATTACTCTCTGAACTGAAAGTGCGATCCGATCCTATTGTATTTTGATCTGACTTCTCCCGCAAATAGAAAAAATTAATAGGAAGTATTTTATTGGTATAATTAGCAGTGGCTCCAATGTTTCTGCTTTTTGTTTCTGTTTTTGTAATATTCCCAACATTCATAATACTCTTTTCAAAACCTCCATTAAACGAAAAGTTAAAACTCTTTTTCCTTAGAAAAATCGCTGTAGCATATAAGTTTTCATAATTGTTTTTTTCTGAAAAACCTGCTGATCCAATGTATGCACTACTGCTGGCATTTGGATTGTAGTTTGCATCCAAAGTAAGCACCAAAAAATTAGGATGCACAACAAAACTTTCGGCGTTTACATTAAAAATACCATTCAGGTATGAATTGGTGCTTTTTGTTTTGATATCATTTGATATCACTTCAGACTCCATGTTACTGCCTGTCACTCCAATTCGCCCTCTAAAAGATGTAAGCCTCCAAACTTTATATGGATTCGGCGCAACGGGTGAGTAAGCATTATATGCTGCAGCTTTTTTTGAGGGGGAACCTTTTGATGGATTATAGCCTTTTTTGGGGTCGTAACTTTTATTAGGGTCTGACCCTTTTTTAGGGTCGTAACCTTTACCTGGCTCCGAACCTTTGCCGGGTTCTGAACCTTTTTTAGGATCAGAGCCTTTGCCGGGTCCCGAACCTTTTTTGGGATCTGAACCTTTGCCGGGTTCTGAACCTTTTTTAGGGTCTGAACCTTTGCCGGGTTCCGAACCTTTTTTCGGGTCTGAGCCTTTGCCTGGTTCCGAACCTTTTTTCGGGTCTGAGCCTTTGCCGGATTCCGAACCTTTTTTTGGATCTGAACCTTTGCCGGGCTCCGAGCCCTTTTTAGGATCTGATCCCTTGCCTGGTTTGGAGCCTTTTTTAGGGTTTGACTCTTTCTTTATATCTGATTCACTTTTTATGTCAGACTCTTTTTTGGTTTCTGACCCTTTTTTAGTTTCTGATTCTTTTTTTAGGTCGTAGCCTTCTGGTAAATACCCCGAATTAAAAGCATTTGCCTCCAACACTCCAAAATTGCGCATTGATACAACTCCGTTAGATATTGTACCAGGTTTACTAATCGCAATTGTGCCCGCCTTACTTTCTGAAAAACCACTGAGGATTAACAACAAGAAAGAATAGAATATAATTTTTTTTGCTTTCACGGTGTTTATAATTAATTTAAAATTCAAGTCTTGTACTTTAAATATTTATTACATATTTAAATTTTGATTCTGTCCCTAATTTTAATAAGCACTTATTTTAATAAACTGATACTTTTCATACATAGCTTTATTTTCCAAATTTTTAAAGCTATACTCTGGTCCATTAACATAAGATTTTATTTTTACGAATTTAACTTTTGATTCGTCTGCTCCTTTTTCTTTTAATGCAAAAAGTATCTGCAT
>CAISYK010001032.1 GCA_903889605.1 uncultured Bacteroidota bacterium | reverse complement strand
TGCCTTTTCATAATTACCTTGGTTAACATAAATGTTGCCTAAATTGAGTTCAGACTCTGCCATTCCTTTTCTATCTCCCATTTTCTCTTTAATTGAAAAAGATTTCAACTGGATGTTTAATGCCTTATCATAACTGCCCATATTACAATAAATAGCTCCTATATTTGTGTATAAGTCTGCAATCCCCTTTGTATCTCCAATTTCTTCCCTGATTTTTACAGCTTTAAAATAAGAATCCAAAGCGTATTCATACTTTCCCTGATAGTAGTAAACATTTCCTTCACTATGCAAAGCCTTTGCAATGCCTTTTTTATAATTCAGTTTCACTGAAATTGAATATGCTTGCTGTGCATCCTGGATAGCTTCTTCATAGCTGCCAATATCTGTATACTGTCCGCATAATCGATTTAAGATATTTACCTGTGAAGTATCTTCTTTCGATGTCTTCAAAAGCTCCTTTAGGGAGTCTATTTTGTTTTGCTGTGCCTGCATTATGCTGGAAACAAGAATCAAAATACTTGATAAAAAACAGATTAATAATTTTTTCATAATTACAAAGTTTAATAAATTTTTACTCCCATCACTAACATATCATCAATTTGTTCTTTATCACCTTTCCATTCAAACATAACTTTTTCTAACTGCAGATTCTGCTCGCTCATAGGTAATTTATGAATATGCGTTAACAATTCCCGAAAGGGCTGATAAAAAAATTTTTCATTTTTAGGGCCGCCTTTTTGATCAGCATATCCGTCTGAATATATATAAATGCAATCGCCTTTTTCTAAATGTATTTTATGGTTGGAAAACGAACCATATTTAAAAGATGAAATTCCGATAGATTTTCGATCTGCCTTTGTTTCTGTCAATAATCCGTTCCTTATCAAACATAAGGAATTATGTGCACCTGCATATTCAAGCTCAAAATTTTGAAAATTGATCCTGCATAACGAAATATCCATTCCGTCCTTTACGGAATCTATACCTTCTGTCTGCCTTAAAGATTCTACAACCAGCCTGCTCAATTCATTTAATATTAATGACGGTTCATATATGTTATGCTCTTTTACGATCTGTTCTAATAAGTTATACCCCATCATGCTCATTAATGCACCCGGCACTCCATGGCCTGTGCAATCCACGGCAGCAATAAGTACTTGGTCGGAATCAATATTATGTATCCAATAAAAATCCCCGCTGACAATATTTTTAGGCTTAAAAAAAACAAATGATTCGGGAAGGCTAGCTTCTATTATTTCCTGAGAAGGAAGAATAGCCTTCTGTATACGCTGAGCATAATTGAGACTGTCAGTTATTTTCAAATTCTTTTCTTCGATTAAAATATTTTTTTCCTCCAATAATTTATTAGCACGTTTTTTTTGGTTCAAGCCCCTGTAAATAAAAAAAGCGAGGAAAAACATCATAACAAACCCGAAAATAAAAACATCGCGCTGTATGTTTTGTTTTTCTGTTTCCGCTTGTTGTTTATTAATTTCTGCATCTTTTTTTATTAATTCTTTATCTTTTTTTTCGCTGTCGTACTTGGAGTTCATTTCTGCAATTTGCTTACTTGACTGCTCATTTAGCAACGTATCTTTAATATCGGAAAAGAGTTTATGATAATTATATGCCTGCTTACAATCGCCTTTTTTATCATATAAATCTGATAGGGACTTATAAGCTTCCTTAATCAAATCTTTACTTCCAATTTCTTTAGATATGACTAATGACTGGCATAAATTACGATAAGAATCGTCCAATTTATTCTGCTTAATATAAATATTTCCTATAACAGCATACGACATTGCTATTCCTTGTTTATCTCCAATTTCCATGTTTATTTTTAATCCATTCAAATGATATTGTAATGCCTTTTCAATATTACCTTTCTCTTCATAAGCATTTCCGATACCAATAGTAGAATTTGCCATTCCCTTTTTATCTCCTATATCTTCACTAATTCGTAAAGCTTTAAGGTAATTACTCAATGCTTCTTCATGATTGCCCCATATATTATAAATACCACCGATATTATTGTATGCTGCGGCCATGGACAGTTTGTCAGATATTTCCTGGCTGATCTTTAAAGATTTCAGAAAATTGTCCAATGACATTTTATAATTACCCTGATTAAAATAAATATTTCCGATATTTATATAGCTATGCGTCATTGCTGGTTTATCACCAATTTCTTCCCTAATTTTTAATGATTTCAAATAATTATCCAAAGCATTTTCATAATTTCCCTGATAGAAATAGACAACACCAATATTTTGGTAGGAATTTGCAGTTCCCTTTTTATCACCAATTTCATCCCTGATTTTTAGACTTTTATGATAATCATACAATGCACTATCATACCTCCCCTGAAATAAAT
>CAISYK010001031.1 GCA_903889605.1 uncultured Bacteroidota bacterium | reverse complement strand
CTGTTTTGTTTCTCCTTTTAATAATTTTACCAACGCAAAATATTATATAGACTTATAACCTCTTTCCTTTTTCATAGATAGGACTTGCGGTAGGGTTACAAAATAGCTTATTTTATATATTTCACTTTAGTACTATTTTGTTAGGTTTCAAAATTGTAAAAAAAAGAGACCGCCTCATAATGGCGGTCTCGTTTTTATTAATCAAAAGATAAATATTACTTGCTGATAACTATTTTCTGCACATAGCTGGCATTATCCTGAGCTAGTTTTATAAAGTAGATACCATCTTGTAGATCGCTGACATTTATTTGTGTCTGCATTTCATTTGTTTTTATCTGCCTAACAGTTTTTCCTAGTACATCTGTTATAACAATATTGCTTGTTTCAGTATTGCTCATGCTTACAATAATTTTATCTTTAGCCGGATTTGGATACACCCTTAATAACCCTTGGCCGTTAATTTCATTTATGCCGGTCGGAGAAGCAATAGTTCTGAGAGTTGTGTTGGTTACAATCGGGGTATTGTAGTCAAAATAAATATACCCGGTATTTTTTATTTGTGTTCCAGCCGGTAAACTTGTGTTTGGTGTAATGCGGTATGTAACATATCCATGGCTGTGTTCTTCATCATGTGTGCTGTCGGAAAGCATAATGTTGGCAAACATAAACTTCATGGTGCGGTTAGGCAGTAAATAAGACTGCATTAAATGGCTGGCACTTAATATTTCAATAGAATTGATATTTAAATCAGCATCAATGCTGTCTAACACATAAATATTATGAGCAACTGCTGTTCCAGTATTTTGAAAATGTATTGTATAAGTTAAGTTAGGAGTAGTTGCGGGAATTAAGCCTTGTGCTCCTAAACCTTTAGGTATAGCCTCTTTGTAATTAGGGTCATAACTTACGCCGATTTCAAAACAACGTGTATAAGTATTGTTGCTTAGATCAGCATCACCCGAAGTAGGAAGCACCATAACTGTAATACATACTGTATCACCCACCTGGGCAGAAGTACATGTAGTTACGTTCACCGCATAATCCCAATAGCTGAAAGAACCTATGTTATTAATATCACTAACATTCCAAACCAATGTGTCGCCTGAAGGTGCTGTAATAACTGCATCAGGAGGGTTGTTGAACCATGACCAGCCGGCAGTTGTATAATGTATGCATGGGTCCAATACTATTATTACCTGTCCGGGTATTGTTTGATCACAAGCACCGTTAAATATTCCAATATGCGGTAAAATTGCATCTGATCCGCCTGGGTAAAAACCACTCATTAATGATATTCCGGTTACAGCAACATCAAATGCTCCTGAACAAGATACCGCAAAATTTTCTATTGAAGTTCCAGAAGTGATTGTTCCGGCATGAGGTAAACTATTGGCGCATGTAATAGTATAACCAGCGTTTATATTGTTAATTTGTATGTAATAGCTGCCAGTTGGAAGAGCGTTAAATCCGTAATTCCCGTTGTAGTCTGTCCAGGCCAAATATGTATTTCCTCCAAGAGTAACAGATATTTCAATGCCTGATATTCCTGCCTCTCCTATATTCTGAGAACAGCTATTATTTGCATCGTTATAAACAGACCCCGTTAAATTGCCGCATGACATGCCGCTTACATTTATAGTTCCTGTTATGCTGTCGCTATAGCAGGCTCCTGCATCAAAAAATGTAAGCTTTGTAGAATATACACCAGGAGCTGCGTATGTGTGCGACTGCAAAACATATATCATGGAAGAATCTGTATTACCATTATGTGCTATAGGATATGTGTCAATAATACCGTCTCCCCAATTTATGATAACAGAACTTGTTCCGTTAGCCGATAGATTTACATAAGATACGTATGCGTATACGCCTGTGTAATTATTAAAGCAATTATTGTATGGACTTTGAAACCCCGTACCAGCGGTATCACTTATTAAAGTATAGGAAGTGCAGCTGTTTGTAATATTAACACCTACAGAATCTTCGCAATATTCACCGTCACAAGCTATTACACTTAACCACTGACCAAAAGTACCATTATACATATATTGGTGGGTAATGCTTCCATTCGAAGCACCCGAAACAATTGAAGAATCCATTACAAATCCAAATTGATCATGCAGGAGCAGTGTATATGTTTCAGAAGGATTCAAACCCGATACTGAATGACTAAAATTCCCGTTTGCAAGCAGTGCAGTACTATAAGTTAAATTGGTGCATAAATAGTCTATTTGGCTAGCTATATTTATTGTTACTGAATCTGCCAATATATAACCAAAATTACTATCAAAATACTTTAGGTAAAGGGTATTAATACCATTTGGTAAGGGGCCGTTAAATTGTATACTATAATTGTCTAAACAAAAATTGTTTTCTACTCCCCAGATTGAACTATTGTATGGAGCAGTATAAAAATCGCCGGTATTATTTGAATTACGATTATTTGAAATGTAAACTTGGTTACTGCCGCTTGCAATTCCCAATGAATCATGAATACAAAAATGCAGATCGCACCTATTATTAATTGTTGCACCATTTAGAGGAGAAGAAATAGAAAGTCCTCCAGAACAATTCATAGCTGTAACTTGAGCATTTATTGGGTTGCCTGAGCAGCCGTTTGCACTTGGTATAATAGTATAAACAGCAGCACCTTGGGATGTGCCTATAAGAGTTAAGCTTTGAGAAATAATTGATCCGGATCCAGCTGAAGCTCCTGTTACACCTGTTTGAGTAACTGACCAGATATAAGTTGTACTGCCGACGGAACTTGATAAGGTTATGGATGCGGCCCCGCCGTTACAAATTTCCCAAAAACTTGGTGTTGCTGCTATTGTCGGAGCAGAAATAATTGTAATTGTTGTTGATGCACTTGCGCCACCACAAGTACCGCTGACCGGAATCGTATTAGTTATAGTATAGGTGCCGGCAGCACTTGAATCTAAATCGACCTCCCCTGTATTAACATTTACAAATGCTAAACCCGCCGGGGTAGATGTAAAAATACCGGCACTTGCTCCCGAACCAAAAATCGGAAATGGATTATTTAAGTTGGAACAAAAAGCAGGATTTGAATAACTAAAATTTGCCGAAGGTGCGGTATTGGCAATAGTTATTACAATAGATGTTGTATCTGCATAATTTGTATAAGTAACAGCATATGCACCTAATGCACTTGCAGCCAAACTTATTGTACCTGTAGATGGATTAATTGATAATCCTACAGGGGTTGATGAAAAATAACCGTTTGGGATATTTAATGTTGGGGTTGGGTTAACCCCTGACTGGCAGAATGTTGCGGAAGGGTATTCAAATGACTGCCCATTCATCAGAGTAAAACTCATTAAAAAAAATGCCATAAGCATCAGCCTTTTGCCGAAGCCTAGCTTCAGCGTTATAAGCTCTTGGGTAATTGTTTTGTTTTTCATGATATTTAGTTTAAGTTAGAGTTCTGTTGTTTTTAAAGAGTTTTTGGAGTGACCCATTATATATTTTTATTTAAAAAATTT
>CAISYK010001030.1 GCA_903889605.1 uncultured Bacteroidota bacterium | reverse complement strand
TATTAACCTGAATACCGCTGATTTCATTATTTTCGTTAATAAAACATAAGCCATCGCCTTTGTTCAGCAAACTTCCGTTTTCAATTAAATATGCATTTCCTTTACTTTGAATTAGTTTCCCAATAAATTGTCCCATTGATTTTGGACTATACCACGAGCCGATTTCAGTATTTCTGCCGTTTACAAAATACTGTGAATATCCTCTGTTAAAACTGCGGTTCAAAGCCGGTTCAAAACCGTAAATGATCTTTCCTGATGAGGCTTTTATGTAATTACCTGCGCCATTTAAAAATGCATCTATTTTCTTCCTTAAAAATGACACATTGTTTTTTACATATACCATATCCTTGAGCCGTCCTTCAATTTTAAATGATGTAATTCCAGCTTCAATTAAATTTGGAATTTGTTCAGATACATCAAGGTCTTTAATGGAAAGCAGGTGTTTGCTGGAAATTATTGTTTTGCCTGTATTATCAGCCAAATTATATGGTAATCTGCAGCTTTGGGCACATTCACCTCTATTAGCACTTCTGCTGCCGCGCGATACACTCAAGTAACAATTACCGCTGTAACAAACGCACAAAGAACCGGAAACAAAAAACTCCAGTTCAGCTGCAGTAGCCTCGCTGATTTCTTTTATTTGGTGAAGATTTAGTTCTCGGGCTAAGACCACACGCTTAATTCCGGCTTTTTCAAGAAATTGAATTTTGTCCGCATTCCGATTATTGGCTTGTGTACTGGCATGGAGAGTTATCGGAGGTATGTCCATTTCAAGTATTCCCATATCCTGCACAATCAAAGCGTCAGCACCGGCATTGTATAAATCGAAAATCATTTTACGGCATGTTTCCAGTTCATTATCGTAAAGGATAGTGTTTACAGCAACGAATACTTTTGCCTTATATAGATGCGCGTATTTTACTATTGCCTCGATGTCAGAAATTGAATTGCCTGCATTTGCACGTGCTCCAAAAAGGGGGGGGCCAATATAAACAGCATCTGCACCGCAGTTTATGGCGGCCATTCCGTGAATCAGATCCTTGGCAGGTGCCAGTAATTCTATTTTCTTCTGCATAATGTACTCAAAAAAAGGTTCAATCCTTTAAATCAAATATTTACATTCCTTTTTTGAGCGGATCTGAATAGACCTTTTTTGATGTCAGAATAACATCTTTAGAAACTTCCATATAACCACTTTTATCTTTAATTTCAATAGAATCTTTATATTCGAAATAATCTTCGGCAGTAAATTCAATTTCATAATTTTTACCTGCAGGAAGGGAAACGAGATATTTCCCCGTCGCAATGTTTGAATTGAAAACGCCAATTATTGAACCATTAGATTTATTTTTTACAACTATTTTTGCTTCAACAGCATTTCCTTTTGCATTGACAACCCGACCTGTAAGAAGTGTCAAATCAACTTTCACAATTTCTTCCAAAAACTTGACGCTGTAAATATCCTTTTCTCCTAATCCTCCAAGCCTGATGGTGGAGTAATACCCTGTTTTCCCATTGGCTTCCATTACAAAATTTATATCATCACCGCCTGTATTTATAGGAGTCCCAATATTTTTGGGCTCGGCCCAGCTTCTTGAAGTTCGGTCAAATTCTGTCATAAAAATATCCAATCCACCCAATGATTTATGTCCATTAGAACTAAAAAACAATGTTTTTCCATTTGCATGAAAGAAAACAGATTCCTCATCATCTTTACTGTTAACTGGTGCTCCTAAATTTGCAGCTTCGGTCCATTTGCCATCGCTTTTTTTTGTACAATACCAAATATCATCACCTCCAAGTCCGCCTGGCCGGTTACTTACAAAAAAAATTGTATTGCCGTCAGGAGTGATGCTGGCGGAAGATTCATTGTAAACACTATTGATAGGCTCACCAAGGCTGATAGGCTCGGTCCATTCCCAGCCTAAAACATGTGTTTCATAAATATCTCCGCTGTTTTTTCTGTCAGCGCGGCAAATCAACATCCGCTGTCCGTCATTTGAAAGCGCTGTCGCATGGGTGTTTTTCCCAGTTCCATTTATTTTTTCAGAAAAAGGAATTCCGTCTAACCAAACCTTTTTATTAAGATCAAAATTAGAATGGTAAATATGGTCTCTTAAATTTTCCATTATACCTTCTGTAAGCGGTCTTGCTGAGGTGAATACCATCATAGATCCATCGGCAGCGATAAGAGGCGAATAATCGAGGTAAGGAGAGTTTATTTGTTCTCCGATATTTTTAATTTCAACCTTCACCGAATTATTTTGCTGAGCTTTGAGTGATGAAGTTATTATCACTATAATTGAAATAATTATATTTTTCATAATCTTATTGGTATTA
>CAISYK010001029.1 GCA_903889605.1 uncultured Bacteroidota bacterium | reverse complement strand
ATATTTGGTTCGTTATCCATGATAATCAGCCTCTCTGTTCCGCGGCAATAGGATGAATATGCTTGCAGAGATGCTTTTGTTGGCTGCGCCTTGTCAGTTATTACTGCGCAGAGCAGTTAGTGTATTTGTCCTTAATCCTTTCGGAGATGTCTGGATGGCCTTCTGCTTTATTTAGTTATAATTAACTGTAACAGTAAATGACCCTCCGCTTGTATAATTACCTGAAGTCTGTGTTCCGCCAACATGCAGAGTTGCGCCCACATTTAATATTTGGGTACCTATACCGTTTAATGCCCCAGTAGTGGATGGGGTACTGGTAAAAGTATCTATTGACATCGTATTGCCTCCGCTGCTTAAAGTGCAGCCTGCAATAGGAAGAGTAATACCGTAAGTAAGAAGAGCTGTACCTGAAATATCAAATGATGCAGCATTAACTGATCCTGCAATTGCAGGCAGTGTAACTCCGCCTGTTCCTGTTCTTGATCCGCTTGGATCTAAAATGACGGTGCCGCCGGAATTATTAACAGCAATGTTTCCAAAATTCATATCTGTATTTTTTGTAATGGACTGAGATGAAACAGCTTCACCGAGGCATACAAAAAAAATAAACAATATAAACTTTAACATTTTCATGGTGATTCTTTCAAATAAGCATCAATAACCTTTGAGCTTCAATTCCTGTAAACATAAATTATTGATTGGGTTCCCCCCTTTCTCCTTCATATTTTCTACCGTCACGTTAAATTTCAGATAGTATATCTATAAAAAAATAGCCGCAAATAACACAAAATTTCACAAATTGAATTCGTGTTATACGCGGCTGCCGTATTATCATTTCAAGAGGCTGATTAATTTAGTGTAATTCTAATTCAGCTTCTGATAATTTTCCGCCTTTATCTTCTGCCGGAGCCTGATATGACACGATCAGTTTTCCTTTTTTATAATCTATACCTTTTTTTAGTTCAATCATACATTTTCGAACCGTTCCAGGGGTATAAACAGCAAATCCATCTATCTCCCCTACTTTGGTTGTTTTTCCGTTTGGTAATAAAAGGTTTACAATAATATCACCATAAACAGACATGTTTCCGCTCCTGATAAATTCCATTTTTATTACAGGCACGGAGTCATTTATTTTTTGAAAAGACAAATTTGAAAGGCTGGCCTTAGCAGTGGTTTCTCCTTTGCGGATTATAACGGGTATGGTTATTCCAAATATAGGAGTTAACCTAACAGATATGGAAGTTGTATCGGCTGCCATTTCTTTTTCCCCTAAAGGTTTAATATTTTTTATCGATCTGAAATAAAGATGAGAACGATATTCACCTGGTACCATTTGGTCCGTTTTTTGTAATTGAACTTTTACTACCTGCGCTTCCCCTGGCCCTAAAACTACGCTGCGAGGGAAAATACGAAGATATGGGTCTGCAAAGTATTGATTTGGATCTGGCTGGGAAATATTTTCAAAACTTCCATCTTCTTTCATCCTTATTTGTACAAAAGACAAAGTGTATTTTGCGGTGTCTTTTCCTGAATTGCTTAAATTGATCGATTGCGATTTTTTTGTTTCATCAAAAACTATTCGTTTAGGAAAAATTTGCAAATCGCCTTGCGCTTTTGATCTTACTGAAGATATAATGAATAATCCTGTGATTAAAAAGAAAAGAAAAGTTTTGAAACGAGCTGTTTCATTTTCGAACAAGTTCTTAATTGTTTTTACAATTAAGGAAAATTGTTTTAATTTATTTTTTTGAACCCTCATAATCGACATGATGTTATTCATAATTCGTGTTTTTTTTAATTTCTAAAGAATAGCCATGCTTTTTCTGCTGAATCACAGCCTTTTTATTTTGAAGTAAATATAACAAATGAATTCAAATTTAAGACCACTGAAAAGGAAAGTTTTACAATATTCTTGTTAATTCAAATCAGTGATATAAAGAGGACGTCATGCATCAGCATGACGTCCTCTCTTTTATTATTCTAATCTAGTTATAATTAACAGTTACAGTAAACGGGGTTGCACTCGTATAACTTCCTGCAGGCTGCGCGGCAGCAACAGTCAAAGTAGCGCCTACAGTAACTGTTTGTGCACCGGCAGTTAAAGTACCGGTTCCGGAAGGAGCACTTACTGGAGCTGAAACTAACATAGTATTAAGACCGCTGGTAATGGTTAAAGGAAATCCGGTAAAGGCTATACTATAAGTGGAAACCCCAGATCCTGTAACATTAAAAGAAGCTGCGGTAACTGTTCCTGTAACTGTAGGAAGCGTGACACCGCCGCCGCCGCCTGTTGTCCTGGTACCAGCAGGTGCTAATATCACAGTTCCGCCTGTTCCGGTTTGAACAGCAATGTTTCCGAAAGCCATGTCTGTAACCTGTGCGATAGCAATTGGAGTAATTATTGTTGCACTAGCATTAGCGCTAGCTGCCGATTGTGCAAAAACGCTTGAAGCAAATACAATCATTAAGATTGCGGTTGCTGAAATTTTTGTTAGAGTTTTCATGGTTGAAGGTTTTTTAGGTTTAAAATAATGTTTTTAATTAATAATACTAATTTGATGTTTTGCATACTAAGCGTACAAACCGCGGTGATAATTCAGCTTTGCCAAAATTAAAACACCTATTTATTCATTTAGCTGATCATATTTTTTTTAATTAAATTATTCTTTCTTTTTTAAACCAACTACCGATTGCTTTATGTCAAGTATCGATATTTTTTTCAAGTACACTTAACGGCAATTTTGCGGCAAGGTTACATTTTTTTTTAATTTTAATCTCTCTTTTGAACCAACTACCGATTGCTTTATGTCAAGT
>CAISYK010001028.1 GCA_903889605.1 uncultured Bacteroidota bacterium | reverse complement strand
TTATATATGGTTATATTAATATTTTTTTTTCTTATATCATCTTAATTTTTTCTTGATTTCACGCTTAATCCATAAAACAAAAAATCCTATCTTTGTTTTTTGCGCCTTTAAATTTTAAGGCAATCAGAATAGAAATTTATATATTTATAAAATGTCGCAATCATTCTCCATTAAGCTTGGGAAATTTCTTTATAAGAATGCATTCCCCATATATAATCGTCTTTATCCGGTATTTAAGCGGAAACAAGATGCCAGTGAGTTAAAACTTATTTGTTCCCTTGTAAAACCAGGAGCCAGCGTGTTGGATATTGGTGCCAATATAGGGTTTTACACAGAAGTTTTCTCGAAGTTAGTAGGACCAAGTGGTCAGGTTCATGCTTTTGAACCTGAAGAAACCAACTTTAAATACTTGCTCGGTAACTGTGAGAAATTTAAGAATGTAAAACTAATTAACAAAGCTGTTTCTGACAAAACAGGTCCGATAAAAATTTATCTTTCTAAAATGTTAAATGTTGATCACCGCACTTATCCTTTTGATGACTATTCTCAGGTTATTGAAATCAAAGCGACAACAATTGATGATTATCTGGCATTAAATAATATTACAAAGGTAGATTTTATTAAAATGGATATTCAAGGTTTTGAAATGGCCGCATTCAAAGGCATGGAAAAAACTTTGAAAAGCAACCCTGAAGTAAAAATGATTACCGAGCTGTGGCCATATGGTCTTAAGCTTGCTGGAAGTTCCGCAGAGGAAATAATTGATTTTGCAAATGCTGGTAAATTTAATATTTATTTAATTAAAGAAAACCAATTGCAGCTTATGACTAAAGAGAGTCTTCAGCAGTTGAATCAAGATGAAAAAAGTTATTATAATGTTGCTCTCAGCAAAGAAAGTTTCAAATACTAATATATCATGAAACAAGTTAAGCCGCAGCCTCAATCAAAACAAACGGCAGGCAAAGTAACAGTAAAAAAATATTCAAATGATTTGTTTGAGCGGATAAACAATTGGTTTGATAAACATGAATCAAAATGGCCGTTTATCATCGGCGGTATTTGCTTGTTATATACGTTATTATTATTTAATGCAAAAATAAGTGAAGCCAATGATGACTCGCTGTACATTGAAGCTGCATATAAATATTCTCAAAATTTCACTACATATTTTTTTACTGCCAATGCACCGCTTTATCCAATGCTGTTGAGCATTCCCGTTTCTATTTTCGGCCTTAATCTCGTTGCCTTGAAATTGTTTTCGGTCCTTTTTAATCTTTTGTCTTTATTCGTTTTTTATAAAGCATTCAAAAACAGATTACCGAATATTATTTTCTTTGCTGTTATGCTGATTATCAGTGTAAATGTTTTGATACTGTATTACGCAAGCATGACATATGCTGAATCGTTTTTTATGTTCCTGCAAGCCTGTTTCTTTTATTCATTCTTTAAATTACATGATAGGCTCGAAGCCGGTGAAACTAATCTGAAGCAAAATTATAAAGAATGGCTTTTACTTGGCTTCATAATGGTTGTTCTCGCTTTCTCAAGAAGTGTTGCTATTGTTGCTTGTCCGGCTGTTGCAGTTTTGTTTCTATTCCAAAAACAATATTTAAATGCAGTTTATACAGTAGGAGCATTTTTGGTATTTAAACTCCCGCTTGAATTAATTAAAGCCGCTATTTGGGGTAATCTAAGTCAATTCAGTTCACAAAGTAAAATCTTAATGTTGAAAAACCCTTATGATGCATCACTTGGTAATGATGATGCAATGGGCTTCTTTATGCGTCTGATAGACAATTCTAACATTTATCTTTCAAAACGCTTTCTGCAGATTATTGGGTTTGTTGCTGATACCTCCATAACTATCAGCGGATTTTTAACATTAATAATATATGCCCTTTTAGGTTTGGGCGGCATCCAAATTCTCCTACTTAAAAATCGTAAATTATTAATTATTCCTTTTTATTGTTTTGCCATAATGCTTACCTCATTCATTGCATTGCAGGCTCGTTGGGATCAGGCGCGTATTATTATGGTTGTGCTGCCTCTGATGCTTATTCTAATATTTTATGGTTTATATCATTCTGTAAAAAAATCATCCTACATGCAGAACATTTTTCTTGTTATATTATTTGTCGTTTGCTCTTCTGTTTTAATATCATCTACAAAAAAGGGAATTAAGAATTTTCCTGTAGTTTCTAAAAATTTAAAAGGAGATATTTA
>CAISYK010001027.1 GCA_903889605.1 uncultured Bacteroidota bacterium | reverse complement strand
GCAAAAGCAAAGAAAATAAAAAACGAGAGAAATTTTGTTTATGTACTAATGTCGGATGGTGACACCAACGAGGGAACGACTTGGGAAACGGCACATTTTTCAGCAAAAAACGAACTTAATAATTTGATTGTAATTATTGATAAAAATAAAATCCAAGGATTTAATAAAACTGAAGACGTTATTGGCGATACCGCTGAACTTGAAAAATGGGAAGGAATGGGTTTTGAAACTATTGAAATTGCTGATGGTCATGATATCAGCGAAATTATTAAATCATTAGAATTGCTGAAATCAAGCGGTAATAATAAACCAAAGCTTTTAATTGCAAATACTATTAAAGGTAAAGGTGTATCATACATGGAAAATACTATTGATTGGCATTATTGGCCAATGAATGAAAATCAATACATACAGGCAGTTAAAGAAATAAACGAAAATTATGCGTAGAGTATTTTCATCTTTAGTTAAATCATTAATTGAAAAAGATACTAATACTGTTTTTCTTACGGGAGATTTGGGTTTTAATGCACTTGAAGATGTAAGGGACATAATGGGACAAAGATTTATTAATGCTGGTGTTGCTGAACAAAGCATGGTATCGGTTGCTGCAGGAATTGCAAAAGAAGGTTTTCAGGTGTTTTGTTACAGCATTGCCCCATTCATAACATATAGGTGTTTAGAGCAAATAAGAAATGATGTCTGCTTTCATAATTTACCCGTATACCTTATCGGAAATGGCGGCGGATACGGATACGGAGTAATGGGCTCTTCACATCATGCTATTGAAGATATTGCGGTATTATCAGGCCTGCCTAATATTCATTGTTATGTTCCTTCATTCAAAGAAGATGTTGAAACTTGTTTTAATGATATGATTACTCAGAAAAAGCCTTCTTACCTGAGACTTGGATTGTCAAAACCAAATAATTTTCTTAATAAATCAGAGGAGTTTTTTTACAAACTAACAAACTGCAAAAATCCGAAAGTCACAATTGCAGCTTCTGGGCCAGTAATAAATAATGTTTATGAAGCAATTGAAAATAATGGATTAACTGAACACGTTGAGGTTTTTAATATTTCAAAAATCCCTTATATCTCCTTAACGGATGATTTTATTTATAACATTCAATTGACAAAAAAACTTATTGTTATTGAAGAACATATCAGTATCGGCGGAATAGGCCAGCAAATTGCTCACGATATACTATCTGCCGGAATTCAATTAAATTACTTTAAAACTTTATTTGCAAAAGGGTATCCTAACGCATTATACGGCAGTCAGCAATATCATCTTAAACAATCAGGACTCGACGCAGAGAACATTTCAAATATTCTTAAACAACAAATTTAAATGGTTGAAGAAACAGCATACTTAAACCTTTCGATTAATGAAAAAATAAAAAAATTAGAAGGGCCAATATTTGTTTTTGGAGCTAGTGGATTTATCGGAGCAAATTTAATTGAGGCGCTTGCAGAGAATAGAAAAGATTATTTTGCGGTTACTCATGATTCAAATGTTGCCTGGCGGCTTCGTTTATTAAATGTACCGTTTGATAATATTTTACACTGTGATATTACATCAAAATATTCTGTTGATTCTGTTTTCGAAAAATATAAGCCTAAAACAATATTTAATTTTGCAGCATTTGGTGCATATTCCAAACAAAATGACGCAAACCTAATTCATGAAACAAATTATATTGGGACGTTAAATATTCTTCAGTCATGCAGCAGCATTAAATGTTATATCCACGCAGGGTCAAGCTCTGAATACGGCACTAACTGCACTGCTCCTGATGAAGATTCGCAATTACTTCCTAACAGCCATTATGCTGTTTCAAAGGCCTCAACAAATTTTTTAATTGAATATTTTGCAGAACAAAATAAAATTCCTGCAGTCAACCTGCGTTTATATTCTGTTTATGGTAAATGGGAAGAACCGGATAGGCTTATTCCAAGGCTTGTTGAGAATATCCGCAAAGGCACTTTACCCCCATTAGTTTCACCTGACATAAGCCGCGATTTTATACATGTTGATGATTGCATTGAAGCTTTCGTTGATGCAGCCATTAATATAAAACCTGAAATATATGGTGAGTCATTCAATATCGCATCCGGGAAGAAAGTAACAATGGGTGAGTTAATAGATTTGTGTATAAGCTCATTTAACATTCCTATTGTTCCTAAATGGAATACAATGGACAACCGGAATTGGGATTTGAAAGAATGGTATGGAAATCCAGGAAAAGCAAAAACTATGCTCAAATGGAAAAGCAAAACAGATCTGCTTGAAGGTTTGCAAAAAACCATTGATTGGCAAAACAGTATCCATTATGAAGAAAATATTATTTCTGCATTTGAAAATAAAAAAGCGAACAGGAAAATCACATGCATAATTGCATGCTATATGGATGGGCAGGCAATTCCAATAATGTATCAACGTTTGATAAAAATGTTTAACCAAATAAAAGTGCGGTATGAAATCATTTTCGTTAACGATTGTTCGCCGGATAACAGCGAAGAAGTTATTGCAAATATCTGCAATTTAGATTCTAATATTATTGGTATTACTCATTCCAGAAATTTCGGCTCTCAGTCTGCATTCCTTAGCGGCATGCAGATAGCAACTGGCGATTGCGTAGTGCTCATGGATGGAGATTTACAAGACCCTCCTGAAGTAATTGCTGATTTTTATAATAAATGGATGGAAGGAAATGATGTTGTTTATGGTGTAAGAATAAAAAGAGAAACTACATTTTTTATGGGACTAATGTATAAAGCCTTTTACAGGATTTTTAGTAAATTATCGTATGTGAAAATTCCGCTTGATGCAGGCGATTTTTCAATAATTGACAGAAAAGTAGTTAAAGAGCTTGTTAAATTACCGGAAACAGAGCAGTTCCTCAGAGGGCTGAGAGCATGGGTTGGATTTAAACAAGTAGGTGTTCCATATTTACGTCCGGAAAGAATGTTTGGAGTGTCGACAAATAATTGGAGAAAAAATGTTGCCTGGGCGAAGAAAGCAATTTTTTCATTCAGCTTTCTGCCTTTGGAGTTTTTAAGTTTTTTTGGATTAATATTAACAGGAATTTCATTTCTTGCATTAATAACTCAAATAATATTGAGGTTTGTATTGCCGAATTCACCTCAAGGATTCACTACTGTAATTGTTTTAGTTTTGTTTTTCGGCGGAGTACAGCTGCTTGCAACCTCAGTTATTGGAGAATATATCAGTAAAATATTTGAGGAAACAAAGAAACGGCCGAAGTTCATAAGAACGTCCATCCGTAAAGGCAGAAAACTTTACAATACCGCAGATAAAATTGAGAATTTTATTAACGAAAATAAATAGGATATGATTGGGGTAAAAGATGATAAGGGCTATAATCAAGGTTATAAAGATTCGCCTGCTATGCAGGTCAGAACTCAAAGACGGGTTGATTATTTCTTAAGTCTAATGAATAAATCGGAAGGGAAAGAAATTTTGGAAATCGGATGCGGAAGAGGTGAAGTCTCCAACTATATTGCATCTAAATCAAAAAACCAAGTGTTAGGAACAGATATTTGCCTGCCTTTCATTAATGAAGCCCAATCAAGATTCAGCCTGCCTAATTTAAAGTTTGAAGTTTTGGATTTTAATAATCCCAATTCAATAGGTGAAAAAAAATTTGATTATATCATCGGCAATGGAATTTTACATCATTTATATTATAACATAGATGATACATTAATAAATCTTAAAAAACTTTTAAATCCTGGAGGGAAACTAATTTTCCTGGAACCTAATCTGCTGAATCCTTATTGTTATTTAATTTTTAACACCTTGCCATTATTCAGAAATATGGCAAAACTCGAACCTACTGAAAAAGCTTTTTCAAGAAAATTTATTATGAAAAAACTTGCTGAACACCAATTTGCTGACATTGAAGTAAAATATAAAGATTTTCTCCTTCCCATTATTCCAAAACCGCTAATTAAACTAGTGATAGTTATTGGTGATTTTTTTGAAACAATTCCGGTTATTAAAGTTTTAACTCAGTCACTATTTATCAGCGCTGCCAAACAAAAATAAAACATAAAACGTGGAGAAAAAAACATCTATTAATCCGATTGCTGATATAAAATCAATCAAAAATGTTTTTATCCAAAAATTACCATATTTAATAGTAATCTCATTCTCCATTTTTTTAGCAATTGGAATGTATTACCACGAATTGTGGAGAGATGAACTCGAAATTTACGGCAAGATTGCATTTAATGGAAATATAAAATTAAATGCAGCTGATTATTCCTATTTAGTATACAATTTAATAATGAAAGTTTTTCTTTGGGTTAATGAATCCCAAACAATGTATCAGTTTTATCATTATGTGATTATTGTTTCAGCAATTTTTCTGTTAAATAAATATTCACCTTTTAGTTTGTTTGAAAAATTCTTTATTACTTTTTCCTATTTTCTGTTTTATGAATATGGTGTAATTTCCAGGTATTACGGATTTTTAGTGTTATTGGTTTTTCTCCTAATGTTTCTGCTGTCACGCAAAAAGATAAATTATTATTTAGTCATAATGCCGCTGATTATTCTTGCGGATCATTCTATAAATTCCTATATTTTTTCCTTAGCTGTATTTTTTTATATCATAAATAATTTATTCAAAGAATTTGAAAATAAAACTCTCACAAAAAAACTGATAATTTCATACACGGCAGTGTTAATATATTTTATAATTATTGGTTTAATATATTTCATATACACTTCAAAACAAATATCCGCATTTGAGGGATTGGGTCAAGCCCCGGTTTTTATGACTATTCGTACAATATGGAATAGTTTTATCCCCTTGCCTGAATTTACAAATGGTGCCGCTTTTTGGAATACAAATTATTTTAATTTCCCAATTCTATATCCGATAAACTATGATATAAATGTTTTTGAAACTACCCAAAATATAATTTTATCTGTTTTATCTGTTTTGATTTTTGCGGTTGTTTTAATTAAATTTTCAAAAAAGCCTATTGTGTTTTTGATTTTCCTTGGCAATTATTTGTTAATACTATTTTTCCTTCATTTTGCAAGATTTTACTTTATAAGGCATCAGGGATTACTTTTTATTGTTTTTATATACTGCTATTGGCTGTACCATATCGATGACGGTAAAATACACATCCCAATTTTAAATAAAATAAAATTAGATGTTTTGAGTAAAATAAAAATTGACATCATATTTAAGCCAATGATAATAATTATTTTGGTTTCACAATTTGTATCATCTTCTTATGCTTTATATAAAGATTATAAATATAAATTTACATTATCATACGATGCAGCAAATTTTATTAAAACCAATAACCTGGACAAAGATCACGTGTTTGTAGGCTTTATAGATTATGCGGCACAAACAATTGCTGTAAATTTAAAAAAAGAGATGTATTTTCCTCAAAGCAATTCCAGCAGTTTTGTATGGCAGCCTTTTACTAAAAACTATACCCGGGATATTCCATTAACGAATGTTTTTGACGCTTGTATTAATTACTCTGAACATGAAAACCGAAAAGTTATTTTAGTATTGAGTTTCCCATTAATTGACAATAATAAGCAGGAATTAAATAATTCAATGCTTACAAATAATTCAAGCATTAAACTTCTAAAATCTTTTACCGGCGACATCATACAAGAGGATGAACAGTTTTGGCTATACGAAATAACTAAGACAAATAATTGAAGTATTTCGCCAAGTGTTCTTATTGCTGCATATTATAAATAAGCGAAAAAGAATAAACCTGAAACGATAAACAAAAATGATTCAGTTTAACCGGCACATTTGATAAAACGAAAATTTAAAACTATAGATTTTGTTTAAAGATATAAAAGCAGCATTTAGTTACAGGAAGCATAAAATCAGAAAAGCATCTGCGTTTTTTATTTTTCCAATCATTTTATTCTGTCATTTTTTTGCCTATGCAGAAAATTCAGGGAATATAGATCCATCTGACAGCAAAACAAAATTTAAGCTGGCAGATTTGGAAGAAAAAACAAAAGCTGCATTCCGCATAGAGGATAATCTTTCTATTGGCCAGTATATCAATCTCAGCATATCATTTTTAAACCAATCCAAATATTATCAATGCCTTGAAGTATGCAGAAAAGTCATTCTTAAGGATCCTGATAATATAGCGGCTTACAAAATAATGAGTATGGTATATAATGCTCAGCATAATTATTATGAGGAAAGACGAACAGCTGAAAAACTAATGCAGCTTGATCCGCAGTTAAACCAGGTTTATGAAAATATTATTTATTCATATAATTCTTCTAAAGAGTATAATAAAGCTATAGAGATTTGTAATAAAGTCCTTCTTCAAAATCCTAATAATACTGATGCGCAAAACTACCTTACTTTCTTAAAATCGGAACTTAAAGCTGCTGCCTTTTCTAATTACATAACTGCCGTAATTATTTCATTAATGATTATTTTCTTTGGTTTTACTCTTTACAAATACAGATGGCATCAATTAACGGGGAGGGAAAGCATATTGGAATCAGTACTTATTAGTGCTTCTGTAAGTTATTTATGCTACTTATTATTTTTTTATTTCTCGCCTTTTATTTGGTCTTTTAATTTAAAAATACCTCCCGAAGAATTCACGCCTAATGTAAGAGGCTTTACTTTTGAGCACGACGGAATTGAAGCATATATACTATATTCATTAATGTTCGTAATTATGATTGCAGCTTATACCATTACTAAACTTGCCGTACTCATTAAAAATAAAACAATTTATCTTTTATTATTTT
>CAISYK010001026.1 GCA_903889605.1 uncultured Bacteroidota bacterium | reverse complement strand
GCCACGAATAAAAAATCAGCAGAAACGAAATATACATCGCAGCCCGTGCAATATAATCGCCGAAACGAGTATAAAAAGTCAAAGCCGTATTTAATTTAATTTGTGCTTTTATAACGGCAGGAGTCCACCATTTGGTTGCCTGCAGAATTTCGCCTTTATCGGTAATAATACTAGAAATGCCAGTATTTGCTGACCGTACAACATATCTGCGCGTTTCGATCGCTCTTAAGCCTCCGTATTTTAAATGCTGCTTATAACCCGGAGTATCGCCCCACCAGCCGTCATTTGTAATGATTGCAATAAACTGCGCACCATTTCTCACATATTCTGATACATATTCGCCATAAACGCTTTCATAACAAACTACCGGGGCTGCCTTCATTGTGTTATTATGTGAAAAAAATATGCTGCGCTCTTTTTGTATTCCCAAGCTGCCAGTTGTTCCGCCTAAATCTACGGCAAACTTACCAAAATATTTAAAAATAATAGGGAAAGGCATTTTTTCAACACCGGGTACTAATTTCGACTTATGATATACCTGTATATTATTACTACTATCTATTTGAAGAGCGGTATTATAAGAATCATAATAGCCGTCCTGACTTCTGAATTTTCTTGCTGTAGCAGATAAATGTTCATCAGGTCTATAAGCCTTGGCAGTAGAAGCACCTGTGATAATTTTAAGTTTTGGAAACTGTATTAAAAACTGCTTAATAGTCTTTATACTTGAACTTTGTGACATGTTATCCTCCCATAATTCCTCGGTTAAAGCAGTCTCTGGAAAAATTAAATATTCGGTTGAAGTATCTGTCTTCTGCATAGCCAATTGCAGCATTTTTTCTAATTGACCTTCGAACCCGGTATTAAATTTTTCATTATAAGGATCAATATTGGGCTGAACAATTACAACATTTGCATTATCTTTCAAGTCGGAGGAAAAAGCCAGAATGGAATAAGATACCAAAATAGGTAAAGTGATTAATACAAACAGCGCAATAATTTTCTTTTTGGAAATCAGACTTATCGATTCTTCAGGGGAAAGCCAATAATCTAAAATTAATTTAAAAATGAAACAATTAGTAATAAGTATCCATAAACTTCCGCCGAAAACACCAGTGTATTCGTACCATTGTATCCAGTTAGGAGTATCGGCAAAAGCATTACCCAATGTAAGCCAGGTCCAGGTTAAATCCCAATCAAGATGTAAAAATTCAAACGTAATCCAAAAGCTGATAAATAATATATTTCCCCATTTTTCACCAATCCGTTTTTTCACTTTATGAAATAACATGAATGCCATTGTCATCAATAAAGCATTACAGCTTATGGCCATTGCCGCGCCGCCATTAGTGGAATTTTTCACCCACCAGGTAGTTAAAATATTCCATGTAAAAAAGGTTAAATAGGTGCAGCCGAAAAGGGTAAGCGCCCGATATTTCTCAGGATTATGAAATACAGTATGTTCAACAATTAAAAGAGGAACAAAGGCAATGAACATTAAAGGCACAAAACCATGGGGAAACCAGCCTAATGCCAGTAATAGAGCACTTAATATGGACAGTAAAAAAAGCTGGTACGTTTTCACATTTATAAATGATGTTTTATACTTTATTTTTTAAAAAAATACTGAAGTTTTGGACTATGTTTTTTTCTGTTTATTACTAAAGTATTAGGGCTTTAATCTTTTAATATTAATATTTGGGCGTTCCCTTTCTTAAAAAAGAAAGGGCCGGGCTTTACGCTTCAATCTTTTTGTTCGTTCCTCACAAAAAGGATTTCCGCTGCAATCCCTAACGCAGCATTATCATTGAAATAGCCAATGTACTTCCATCACCACTGCCGGCGACAGCCCAAAGGTATAGTATCTTTTCCTCAGAAACTTGAGATTCTATTTTTTATTAATATCAACTTTTAAGGAAAACATATTAGAATACAATGCCCCTGATTGGTTGCCAATATCTGATAAAGCATAATCAATAGTTACGGATCTAATACTTATGCCGACACCAATATTGGGCTGGAAAGTATTGACTTTATCACCCAGCACATCAGTGTATGATTGAAAATTACCAATTCCTGCTCTCAAAAAAATTAAATTCATATAGGATGCTTCCAAACCCAAATGCGGATCCATACTAACGGCTTTACTCTTTATTACCTCATTACGTTTGCCATCAAAGGTGGCGTCCAGATTAAATTCAGCAAGCAAAGCTATTTTTGGGGAAAAATCAAATTTGCGTGCTCCTCCCAATAATAATTTCGGCAGTGTAACTTCTACTGAATTTTCCGGTATTTCATTGCCGGTAGCTGTAAATACAGCTTTTGTTTCATCGGAAAGACTATATGTCCAAGCATTAAATGTGGTTGTAACATCACGTGCCATTGCAGCAAATTTCCACTTTTTATAATCATATTGAGCGCCGGCATCAAGCCCGAACCCCCAAGCACCTGCGAAGCTTCCAATCTTTCTGCGTATAATTTTAGCATTAGCCCCTAAACGCAGCCCTGGTATTTTAAGCGTTTTTGCATAGGATACTATAAACGCAAAATCTACAGCCGAAAAAGAAGTGATTCTATTATAATCAATATTACCATTGGCATTGATCAATTCGGTAGTATTAGGTATATCATCAACACCGAAACGAATAAGAGTTACACCCAATACGCTTGAGCTATCTAAACGAGCAGCATAGGCACCATAATCATATTTGGCAATGCCGGCAAAATATTCGCTGTGCATTAATGCGATTTGATGCTGACGGCCGATACCTAATAGTCCGGCCGGATTCCAATAACCGGCAGTAACATCATTTACTGAAGTTACATAAGAATTAGACATTCCCAACGCTCTTGCTCCAACTCCAACATTTAAAAATTCATTACTGTATTTTGGCGCCTGTGAAAAACAATTTAGGCAAATACTTAATGTAACCGCAATTGATAAAATATATTTTTTAGTCATAACAGGCCATAAAATTAAACTAATTTATGAATCAATTCCATTTTTTTATTTTTCATATTCTTGTTCCATTTTCCGAATCTATTGACGATTCATTTTTAGCTTCGTGTTTTGTTTTTGATGAATAACTCGTCATTTTGAAATCCTTTAACCACTAACAGGGCTTAAAACCACTATTTAGGAATTGTTCAACGTATATTTTTAATTCTTATTGTTTTAATAAATATTTAAAATAGTTGGCCGTTAACATTACCAAATTATATAAAAATTTCATTTTAAATTGAAACAGCAAAATAAATCAAATTTAGAAAAAAGGTTTCTAAAATTAAAACAGTAATTTCGCAGCAGATTTAACAAATCTGAATTTAGCAATAAGCAGGCATAAATGAACATTAAAAAAAATATACCAAACACAATTACCTGCGGCAATTTATTTTGCGGATGCCTTGCAATTGTTTATGCCTTTGATGGTAATTTAGTGTGGAGTGCATATTTAGTGGGCATTGCAGCTGTATTGGACTTTCTGGATGGATTTACCGCCCGTCTTTTAAATGTACACTCAGAAATTGGGAAACAATTAGATTCACTTGCCGATATGGTTACATTTGGTTTGGTACCGGGAGTGGTAATGTTTTTAATGATATCAAATGCGGCAGCGGCAGATGGCAATGCTGAACTCAATAAAACATCATATCATTTTATTGCTGGATTTCCAGGCTGTCTCGCATTTTTTGCTTTTCTAATTACAATTTTTTCTGCTTTACGGTTAGCGAAATTTAATATTGATACCAGGCAAACCAGCTCATTTATTGGTGTTCCAACTCCAGCAAGTGCGCTATTGATTTGTTCTTTACCGCTTATTAAATTTTTCCAGCCTACTATCGGGAATTATAATATTCTTCCAATTATTGGAAACATTTGGTTCTTATTGGGGCTTACAATAATCATATCTTTCCTGATGGTTGCGGAATTACCATTATTCGCAATGAAATTCAAAAATTTTGGTTGGGCTGACAATAAAATACGTTTTACCTTTATAGCGATTACATTATTAACAATCCTCCTTTTTCAATTTATTGCAATCCCTTTTATTATATTTTTGTACATTATTTTATCAGTAATTAATAATATTTTTACCCAAAACGACAAGCAAAAGGAAACAGCAGTATGACATCGCAGCAGGTAATTTATCCAAAGAAAATATATCAATACAGTTTTGTAAATTATACCAGACTCGTTTATTGATTTCCAATTAATCAGCAAAGAATTAAATATTTGTACCCAAT
>CAISYK010001025.1 GCA_903889605.1 uncultured Bacteroidota bacterium | reverse complement strand
GCTTTTTGCCCGAAGCAATCTCCTATATGCGAATGAGATTGCTTCAGCCGTGACTCCTTCGCAATGACGTGCTTATATTAATGCCGAAGTATTGACAGATACTATTTAGTGTATGTCCATAAGAGATGCGGATACTGCCGGATCAGATACTTTCCTTTATTTTTATTTCCACGTTAAACTTAACCGTCAGGAAAAATGCAGAATTAAAAATAAATTTTACATCTTGAAATATGATACGTATATTTGTAAAAATAATAACACGTGTGATGACAACAAAATTAACATTAACAATTGAGCAGGATGTGATTAAAATTGCGAAAAACTATGCTCACAGCAGGGGCAGAAGTTTATCAGACCTCATCGAAAATTACCTAAAGTTCTTGACTTCCAAAATGAATAATGACAATGACTTATCCCCGAAAGTAAAAAAACTAATGGGTGCAATAAAATTGCCAAAGGATTTTGATTATAAAAAGACATTAAGGGAAGAATTAACTAAAAAATATGCTGAATGATATATTATTTTTTAGACACGAATGTCATAATTGATTTTATAGCCGACCGAAAGCCATTTTCGACTACTGCGGCTAAAATATTTGATTTTAGCGAAAAAGGCAAAGTGAAAATATTTATTTCGTCACTTTCTTATAGTAATATTTATTACGTTGTAAAAAAAACGACCAGCCATAAAGATATGACTGCAATATTACGAGACTTGGAATCAATGACCGAAACGGTTGACGTTACTAAATCAATAATAAAATCTTCATTATCCTCGGACTTCAAAGATTTTGAAGATGCAATTCAATACTATACTGCAGTCTCAAATAAAAAAACAACAGCTATTGTGACAAGGGACACTAAAGGCTTTAAGAATAACAACATTGCGGTACTGAGCCCGGAAGAAGCCGTAATTTTAATAGAGAGCGTCGGCACCTAAAGGTATGTATACTATTTTAATTCCTGCGGCCGTTCCGGAAGGTCTTTAAAAATTTTATAAACTAATTGACTCTGAGGAAAAACAATATACCAGGCCGTGAGAAAAATAAGCATAAAATCTGTATATAAACTCATTGCTTTTGATACTAAAGCTCCAGCTCACCTTTCTAGGGTGAGATATTTGATCTATAAAAATCCTCCAAGCAGAACTTGAATCGTAAAAAACGAATACTGCTTTTGTTAATATTCAGCCGGTTCGCTTGAGGAATGCCGTATACGGACTATGATAATTTTGTCGGAATCAATTTTATAAACCACCCTGATATGTAATGCGGTGAATTTCCTATAAGTCAGGTCATTATCAGTTTTTAGAATATCAGCTTCAAAAATTTCAGGATTTTGCTTAACGAAGTTGAGGTTTTCCTTAACCTTATCTTTTACCCGCCTGGCTAAATTTTCTGAACGTTTTTTTATATCCTTTATGAGTTCTTTAAATCGCTCCCGTTCATTAATATCCCATTCAATTGGTATTTCTTTTTTTTGTTTCGGCATTTTTACCATTTATCCATTTCATTCATCACCTGATCGTTTGAAACCGACCTCCCGCTTCGAACCCTTTTTAAAGCAGCATCTATTTCTTTGTTGTACTGCGTTTGAGCCGTCTTTTTAGAAGTAATGGTCAAATCATCAAATATTAATTTGAAGATATGAACGATGGCTTTATCTTTTAATGAAAGCAGTTTAATAGCTAGTTCATTTTTTTCTTCTTCTACTGTTTGTAGAATCGTTTTTTTTTTTTTAAGTATTGCCGGCATGGGTTTAAATTTTATATAGATAACAATTGGTAAATTTACTAAATAAGTTTCAAAAGACTACAACATAAAGATTGAAAAATTGCAGTTCGCAATTTTGTTGGCGTTTGCCACAACGGAATTTGTACCCCATTGTTTTTAATATGATATTGCTCATTGAGCAGTTATACAAGTTTTTATCTTAATTCCTGCGGCCGTTCCGGAAGGTCTTTAAAAATCTTATAAACTAATTGACTTTGAGGAAAAACAATCACCCAGGCTGTAAGAAAAATAAGCATAAAATCTGTATATAAACTCAAGTGTTTTTGATACCAAAGCTCCAGCTCACCTTTGTAGGGTGAGATATTTGATCTGTAAAAATCCTCCAATGATAATTTTGTTTTAGACAGCAAAAGTTCCTCATCCCTGAAAACAATTGAGCCAATGCCTGTTAATCCAGGTTTAACATTATATATATCAGCTTTTACATGATCTGGATAAGGCTCAAAGGTTTTATCCACTAAAGGGCGGGGCCCCACTATACTCATATCACCTTTTAAAATATTTATAATCTGAGGCAGCTCATTTATTTTTGTTTTACGCAAAAAATTACCCATGGGTAAAATCCGAGGGTCTTTTCTTGTGGTTAGGAGGCCTGTTCCAATATTAGGACTATTTTTAAGCATTGTGGCAAACTTCCAAATAAAAAATGGTTTGTTTTTATAACCAATTCTTTT
>CAISYK010001024.1 GCA_903889605.1 uncultured Bacteroidota bacterium | reverse complement strand
ATTTACACCAAGCACTATTTCAGAAATTAATTTATTTTTCTTTTGTTTTTTTATTTCTTCGGTAACATTTGCAGGTAGGGTAGAGTAGAGGCTGTTCAGGCGCTCTGTGCTTTTTAAGATATATTCGGTATAACATTTTTCATCGGCTTTATTATTTTCATAATCCGAATATTGTTTTGAGTTAATGCCGTATTTATAAACTAAAAAGTTTTCAGCGCCTTTATCGCCGATAAAACTCGCTAAATTTTCATTAAAATCAACATTGTTTTTTATGTATATCGTTCCGTGGGTTAGTTCGTGAATGATAAGGTTTGCAAGCTGGCCATCACTTCTGTTAAGCATATTTGATAAAATAGGATCTTTAAACCAGCCAAGCGTTGACCAGCCCGAAGGACTGTAAACATCAACATCATAGCCTTTCATTTTTAAATCCAAAAGTTCTTTTTTTGCTTCATTTTTATTAAAAAAACCTTTATATGAAACTGTTCCTAAAATCGGGAAAGACCATTCTTTTGCCTTAAAAGAATATGGCTCGCAGCCCGAAACAGTCCATAAAATCGGCTTGTTATGCTGATTATAAACTATTGAATAATTATCGCTTGGGTTTATTCCGATGCTGTCAACTGCATATTGTTTTATTTCAGCAATCAATTTTAGTTTTTGTTTTAATGAATCAGGAAAAGATTTATCCTGCATTACTTCTTCAATGGGCTGAGCATTCCAAATAATTGTTAACTGCCCTTTACCCTGTGAAACAGCATAAATCAGCATATTATGCCAGATCAAACATACCAGCATTATCAGGAGAAATAATAATTCAAAAAAAAGTTTTAGGAATTTTTTAAACATTTAGCAAAGGTATTAAAAAGAACCAATGTTATTGTGCTATACGGAAAACATGTAAATAGAATGTTTCAATAAATTACGACGAAATTCTTTATTGAATTAGTTATTCTAACCCGTATTATCATATAAATAGTAGTTTTGTATTCATATTTTTATAAACATGGAATCTATTGTTTTTTCTGATGAATATTTTATGCGTGAAGCATTAAAAGAAGCGAAAAAGGCTTTTGATGCTGATGAAGTGCCGGTCGGGGCAGTAATTGTATGCGGAAATAAAATTATTGCAAGGGCTCATAATTTAACCGAACTTTTGAAAGATGTTACAGCGCATGCGGAAATGCAGGCCATAACATCAGCATCAAATTTTTTAAATGGGAAATATTTGGATGAATGCACTCTTTATGTCACACTCGAACCTTGCGTAATGTGTGCAGGAGCTGTTGCCTGGGCTCAGTTTGGAAAATTAGTTTACGGAGCTCCGGATACCAAACGCGGATTTAATTTACTGCACGAAAAACAAATATTGCATCCAAAAACAGTAGTAAAATCAGGAATATTAAAAGATGAATGTGCCGCATTAATAAAAACTTTTTTTCAAAAAAAAAGGTGATTGAAATCCAATCACCTTTTTACCTTTAAATTATTTAAACTGCTTATCCCTTTCGGTCAAGTATAAAATAAGGGAAAATGACCGTGCCCCTTACTATCATTGAAAAGAATTATTAAAATCATTATAACTTGTTAGGTTGCAAAATGCCAATAAAATCAAGGTAAAGTAAATTAACTTGTCTTAAGTGGATAAGCAGT
>CAISYK010001023.1 GCA_903889605.1 uncultured Bacteroidota bacterium | reverse complement strand
CTAATAAAATCATAGCAGACAGGATATTTTCAAACTTAGATTTAGACCTGAGTTGCAAAAAAATAAAAGCAATTTATCGAGATGCTTTATCATTAGGTAGTATCAACAGTATGGCTGCTTAAATTTTTACCGAACTATTGAGAATAGTTGGATATATTTTTTAAAATAGATTCGCAAATTCGTTGCAATTTGATTGTCCGTGAACCAATTTGATGTACAAATAAAAATTTCTTAATAAATCAAAGATATTAAAAAACTCTTTCACATATTATTTAGATTGGCAGCATCAATAATCTTTATGATTATTGTCCTGTTTTTGCTTATTCAAATGCGCAGTATTCAAATATTAGCGGCAAAAAAAGCGGCAGTATATTTGTCGAATAGATTACATACCCGCGTTGAGATAGGAAGCATAGATGTTAAATTATTTAAAAAATTAGTTCTGGAAGATCTTTATATTGAAGATCTGCATCATGATACATTGTTATATTCAAAAGAGCTGAAATTTGATTTCGGCAATATTAATTTCAAACAGCATAAAATATATATTTCCGATGTAGTTTTATTTGATACTAAAACAGCATTGGTTAAATATAAAAAAGAAGAGGATCTGAATCTTCAGTTTATAGTTGATGCTTTTAGTACCGGCGATACAACCACAAAAAGTCCTTCAGCGCCATGGGATATCAGCTTTAGGCAAGTCACATTGTTAAATAATAATTTTTCTTACCGCAACGAAGATGATACATTAAAAACATCCGGTATTAATTTTTCTGACATATATGCCGGCAAAATTAATACACGTATTGAAGATATCCGCATAATTCAGGATACTATAAACGCGAAAATTGACTATTTGTCATTAATTGAAAAAAGCGGTTTTATTCTCAAGGATTTCAGCAGTTTTGCAAAAATAAGTCCGATTGGAATCCAGCTTGATGAATTGAAAATCAAAACAGCTGAGAGTAAAATTGCAACAGATCTGACATTTAAATACAAACATTACAGAGATTTTTATGATTTTGTCAATCAGATTACATTGAAAGCCGATTTTGATCATTCCCTCTTAGAAATGAATGATATAGCATACTTTGCACCGGAACTCAGAGGATTGTATAAAAAACTTTATGTTTCAGGTAAAATAAGCGGGAAAATAAATGATTTACGCGGGAAAAATATGAATCTGCTATTAGCCAATACTTCAACCCAATTTATCGGCGATATAAAATTAACAGGTCTGCCGAAAATTGATGAAACCCTTATTTACTTAAATGTTGAACGTTTAAAAACCAATTATAATGATTTAAAACAATTAGCAATCCCGCCTTTTGAAACAAGTCAAACATTGGATATTCCAAGCAATATAGCCAAACTGGGTAATATTAAATTTAAAGGAACTTTTACAGGCTTGTATAATGATTTTTATGCTTATGGTGATTTTTCATCAGCATTAGGCAAATTATCTACCGATCTGGCTGTTCACCATGATAATAAAAAAAACATAGAAATATATAAAGGGAAATTAAAATCTACATCCTTTGATTTTGGAGAATTTCTTGGCGCAAAATTATTAGGTAAAGCTACCGGCAATGTTACTATTGACGGATCTGGATTAACACTTGAAAAAATTGAAGCAGGTTTAAACGGCACTATAAATAGTTTGGAATTTAATAATTATACTTACAATAATATTGCTATAGAAGGCAATATTGCAAAGCAGATTTTTAAAGGAAAGTTAAAGGTAAAAGATGATAATATTGATTTTGATTTCAACGGTAAAGTTGATTTTACTAATAAACTGCCCAATCTGGATTTTATTGCTACTATTAACCGAGCAGATTTGGCAGCTTTAAATTTTATTAAAACATCAAAAAAATCAAATCTTTCAACACAAGTTATAATAAATGTAACAGGCAGCAATATTGATAATTTAATCGGCAGTATTAATTTTGATAACACCATTTACCAGCAGGATAATGAAATATATAAATCAAATGCATTTAGCTTAGTTTCTAAGGAAGATAATGCTGGGAAATCAATTGAAATATTTTCAGATATACTGGATGCTAAAGTGAATGGGAATTTTAAAATTCTTGATTTGCCGGTTTCTGTAGAAAGATTATTAAGCGACTTTCTGCCATCATATTTTAGTAAGATATCAGGGTCCAAAATAATTTCTCCGCAAAATTTTGAATACAGCATATTGTTGAAAAAAACAGATGCCGTTACTCGTTTATTTGCTCCGAAAATAACTATAGCTCCAAAAACATTAATTAAAGGGAATTTTAATTCATTAACAAATGAATTTTCTTTGACAGGCAATTCCACCAAACTTACGTTTGGTAATTTTTCTGTTAGGAACTGGAATGTAAATGCAAAAACCAATAATGGTCTGCAGTTCAGCACCGGCTGCGAAAGATTTTATATAAGCGACAGCAGCTGGCTAAGAGATTTTAATATTGTTACTTCTACCATTTCAGATAGTGTGAATTTATCATTGACCTGGGATAATAAATCCAAGAATGAATATAAAGGAGATATTAAAGCATTAATAAATTTTAATTCAAACAATATAATTAAGTTAAAATTATTACCGTCGAATTTTGTTCTTTCGGATTCCGCTTGGGCGATAAGCAAAGCTAATGAGGTAGTTATTGATACGAATTATATTACCGTAAAGAATATCATGCTTGAACACGGCAATCAATCAATCGCAATAGACGGAATTGTTTCCGAAAATAGAACTGAGCGGTTAAACCTATCTCTTAAAAATTTCAATTTGTCCAATTTGAATATTTTTACCAAGCCATTGGGATTAACCTTAAAAGGTATTGTAAATGGTGAATCAAGCATAAATGATATATATCAAAAACCGGTATTGCTTAGTGATAATAATTTTATTTCGTTTTTTGTGAATGATAATGCTATGGGTGACGGAGATATAAAAACCATGTGGGATGAGGCGCAGGAAGCTTTGTATTTGAATGGTTCATTCACTCAGGGTATTGTGCCTAATATTTTATTCTCGGGTTATTATTATCCTAAAAAGATTGAAGATAATATTAATATGAAACTAAACCTTCAAGCGATGCAGATGCAGCTGTTTGCTCCTTTATTGAAAGATTACCTGCCGGATTTTAAAGGTTTTTTTGCTGGAAATGTTGAGATTAAAGGTTCAGTAAAAGAACCTAAAGTGTCAGGTGTTCTAAAAGTTAATGCAAAAAAAATAACAATTGGCTATTTGAATACTACGTATAACTTTTCGCACGATATAATTATTGAAAACAATTCGTTTGGGGTTGAGAACTTAATTATTTATGATATGAACCATAATAAAGCTGTAGCTAACGGTAAATTGTATCATGATAATTTTAAAAATTTTCAACTGGATTTTGATGTTCATACTCAAAAATTTATGTGCTTGAATACAACCGAAATTAATAATAACTTATACTACGGGAAAGGTTATGTAACAGGTGCTGTTAATATTTCGGGCTATACTGATAATATTAAAATTGACGCACATGTAAAAACCGAAAGTATTGTAACTAATGAAAAACCAGATAAATTAAATTTACTTTCAAAAACGGAATTAACCAAAATCTTTATTCCGCTTTCCAGTACCGGAGAACTAAGCGAAAATAGTTTTATCACCTTTACAAAAAAAGACAGCAGCGTTAATCTCAAAAACAATTATAAAGTACAAATGGGGGGGCTTGCTTTGAATTTTGATTTGGAAGTAACACCAGATGCAGAAGTTCAGTTAATATTTGATCAAAAAGTGGGAGATATTATCAAGAGCCGGGGAAATGGGAATATTAACATGGAAATAAATACTCTGGGTGATTTCAAAATGTTCGGTGATTATGTAATTGAAAGCGGTGATTATTTATTTACGCTTAAAAATATTATCAACAAAAAATTTGATTTGGAAAAAGGCGGAGTCATTAAGTGGAGCGGAATTGCGGATAAAGCAGAAATCAATTTGAGTACTGTCTATAAAGCTCGTGCCTCACTCTTGCCGTTTTTTCCAAATGATTCGTCAAGTACTTTGAAAAAAAGATATCCTGTTGATTTGCGGCTTCTAATGACCGGAAATCTTTTATCGCCAGAAATTAATTTTGATGTTGGTCTTCCAACAGTTGATGCTTCAACCCGTCAAACAGTTTTAAATTATATTAACAGCGAGGCCGAAATGAACCGGCAGGTATTTTCACTGCTTATTCTGAATAGTTTTGTAACACCTTATGCAATTGCCGGTAACAGTGCCGGACTCTCTGTAGGTTCAGTTGCCGGCACAAATACGAGCGAGCTGTTATCAAGTCAGCTCAGCAACATGTTAAGTACAATCAGCAAGGATTTTGATGTGGGGGTAAAATATCGGCCGGGTGATGAGATAAGTAAAAAGGAACTTGAAGTTGCTTTGTCAACCCAATTATTTAATGACAAATTATCAAT
>CAISYK010001022.1 GCA_903889605.1 uncultured Bacteroidota bacterium | reverse complement strand
TGTCAGAAAACAAGATAAAACAACAGAATAGATTACAAATAGGCTTATCGCTTTTCCTTGGAATGATCTTTATTTTTTCCGTTTTTTTATTCCGCAGTAATAAACAAAAACAAAAGAAAAACCAGATTATATCTCAGCAAAAAGAAAAAGTTGAAGCCCAATCCATACTTCTGCAAATTAAGAACAAAGATATAGTTGACAGCATCACATACGCCAAACGCCTCCAGGAAGCTATTCTGCCTCCCATTAAGACAATAAAAAAGTATATACCAGAATCATTTATCTTATATAAACCTAAAGATATTGTTGCCGGTGATTTTTATTGGATGGAAGCAATTCAATCAGATAATTTGAAAAATTATGAATCAGGAAATGAAAAAAACATATACTCTGATCATCAAATTGATCCATTTTCAAATTATCAGATTTTTTTAGCAGCCGCAGATTCGACCGGCCACGGAGTTCCTGGAGCCATTGTAAGTGTTGTTTGTTCTAATGCTTTGAACAGAACTGTAAAGGAATTTGGCATTACCGACCCTGGCAAAATATTAGATAAAGTAAGAGAACTTGTTATAGAAACGTTTATTCGTGATGATTCCCATGAAGAGACTGGTGAGGTGAAAGACGGAATGGATATTTCATTAATAAGTATTGAATGCCGATCTGGCGGTGAAAAAATAATTAAATGGGCTGGTGCAAATAATCCATTATGGATAATAAGGGAAGCCTCTCCCAGCGTATCCGATGCGGAGAAGCCGCTTCGCTCACAAACCATAACAGATAATATCAGTATAAATATTCCACAATTTAGAGGAAATCAGGAGAAGCTTCTTTTTGAAATAAAGGCTGACAAGCAGCCGATTGGCATAACCGATTCTCCATTGCCGTTTACAACTCGCAGTATACAATTAAATAAAGGCGACCAGCTTTATCTTTTTACAGATGGCTATGCAGATCAATTCGGCGGTGAAAAGGGAAAGAAATTCAAGTACCAGCAGCTAAAAGAATTACTTATGGCTAATGCGCATTTGTCAATGCAGGAACAGCAGAAAATATTAGACAACACTATTGAAAACTGGAAAGGTAATCTGGAGCAGGTCGATGATATCCTTATAATTGGAATAAGAATATAATTAGATTTAGCAAAATTACAGCAAAAGATTTTTTCACAAACAGCAATCTCAGATATAATGAAAAAGATATTCCTCCTGATAATCTTGTTAATTATATTCAGCAATCAATTTTCAGTTTATTCACAGAAAACTAATTTTGACTCTTTGATGAATGTATCAAAATCATCAAAGGAAGTTTTTATAGACTCTTTGCTGGTTGTATTAAAATCAACAAAGGAAGATACCTCCAAAATAAGTATATTAAATGCATTAAATGCAGCTGCTTTGTGGATGGACAGCTCCGCGCAGGCATTACAATATGCCATGCTTGCACTCAATATTGCGAATCGGGCCGGTGATAAAAAACTGATTTCTGTTGCACTTCGGAAAGTGGGAAATACTTATTTTAAGCAATTGAACTATGAGAAAACTGTGGAATATTATTTAGCATCGTTGAAAGTAGCGGAAGAAGCAAAAGACGAAAATAACATCGCACACAGCTTAAACAACTTAGGTAATGTCTACATCTCAATGGCGGAAATATCTAACGCGGAAGTGAACTATGAAAAATCCTTGGTATTCCATCTTCGAGCAATGGAACTTTTTAAAAAAAACAACAATAAATCATTTTTTAAAAATTCTTTGTTTAATATTAGCAATACCTACATAGGGCTTGGACAATTTGAAAAAGCTATTGATTATTTGCTTGAGGCACTCAAGCTTTATAAAGAATCTAGTGATTATAATGGAATTGATATTGCACATTCCGGCCTTGGTGAAGTATACCTTGAAATGGCAAAAAAAAGCGGTAAAAAGGAATACCTGAATAAAGCCGAAGAATATTATTCTAAAGGGCTTCTTAGTATGGCACCAACACCAAAAGCTGGCAGGCTTATTAAAACCGGTGAAATCCGTTTCATCCAAGGGCATTTTGATGAGGCTGTGAAGTTTCTGATAGAAGGTATAGAGTTGGCAAAAAGTGTAAAAGCTAAGGATGAAGTAAAAAACGGAGCTTTGATACTATCTCAAGCATTAAAAGCGATAGGTAATTATAAACAAGCATTTGAATATCATAAACTATACACGGAACTTAAAGATACGCTGCTAAATGAACAATCAAGCAAGCAAATAGCGGAGATGAATACCAAATATGAT
>CAISYK010001021.1 GCA_903889605.1 uncultured Bacteroidota bacterium | reverse complement strand
TAAAAAAATAATTGAAAGTAAAGCACGTTCAAAGGCTGGGTTTTCAGCACATGCATGCGGGTTGTATTTAACAAAAGTAGAGTACCCTCAAAATTATTTTAATGTCTGAAAAAAAGAAAAATAAGGTAAAGGGCCAAGCCGTAGATTTGATAATTCTTAAAAGAATTTTTGCATATATAAAACCGTATCGAAAAAACTTTGTTTTGGCTGTTTGTACAACTATTACTCTTGCTTTTCTTTCCCCTGTCCGCCCTTATGTTATCCAATATACTTTTGACCATTATGTAGCAAATTCAGATGCCTCAATGCTGATAAATATGGCCGCTTTATTAATTGCTCTGCTTGTATTAGAAGCGTTTTTTCAATTTGCTGATTCGTTTTTAACAAACCGTTTAGGTCAGAATATAATTAAGGATCTGCGCATTCAATTATATAAACATATCATTAATTTAAGGCTGAAATATTATGATAACACCCCGATTGGTACTCTTGTAACACGCGCTGTTTCTGATATTGAGGTAATTGCTGATATTTTTTCGGAAGGATTGATTGTTATTATTGGCGATTTACTTAAAATAAGTGTTATTCTAGGTGTAATGTTATTTTTAAATTTTAAGCTGACCTTAATTATTCTTACGCCGATTCCGCTTTTATTTGTCGCAACATATTTTTTTAAAAAATCTGTACAAGCTTCTTTTCAGGATGTAAGAACACAAGTAGCCCGTTTAAATGCCTTTGTTCAGGAGCATATTACCGGAATGTATATTGTTCAGATCTTCAACCGGGAAAAAGCCGAAATGCAGCATTTTGATGTTATTAATGCAAAACATCGTGATGCGAATATTAGTTCCAACCTGGCATATTCAATATTTTTTCCTGTTGTCGAAATTCTGTCATCTGTTTCACTTGGTTTACTTGTTTGGTGGGGCGGAAAATGGATTTTGAAAGGAACAGCAACGATCGGAGAATTGGTCTCATTTATTATGTATATCAATATGCTGTTTCGCCCGATACGAATGCTTGCTGACAGATTCAATACTTTGCAGATGGGAATGGTTTCTTCGGAACGCGTGTTTAAAGTGCTTGACACAAATGAAATAATAGAAAACAGTGGCAGGCTGGATGCCGTGAAAATTCAAGGAAATGTTGAATTTAAAAATGTTTGGTTTGCATACAGCAGTGAAGAATGGATTTTAAAAAACATTTCTTTTTCTGTAAAGCAAGGCGAAACCGTTGCTTTAGTTGGAGCTACAGGTGCCGGAAAATCTTCAATAATCAACTTGCTGAATCGTTTTTACGAATATGATAAAGGCGTAATAAGCATTGATGGTATTGATATCCGTGATTATGAATTAACATCGCTGCGGAAAAATATCGGTGTTGTACTGCAGGATGTTTTCCTGTTTTCAGATACTCTTGCTAATAATATTTCATTGAATGATCCTGAAATTACTCGAGAACAAATTGTTGAAGCCGCTAAAATTGTCGGCGCTCACGATTTTATCAGTAAACTCCCTAACGGATATGATTACAATGCAATGGAGCGGGGAGGGATGCTTTCTGCCGGACAAAGGCAGTTGATTTCCTTTATACGGGCCTATGCTTATAATCCTAAAATTTTGATTTTGGACGAAGCTACTTCATCAATTGATACGGAATCTGAAAAACTGATTCAGAATGCAATTGAACTGCTTACTAAAGGCCGGACTTCTATTATAATTGCTCATCGTCTGGCAACAATTCAAAAAGCTGATAAAATAATTGTAATGGATAAAGGGGAAATAATTGAGATGGGAAATCACCAGGAATTACTTAAACAAAACGGACAATACAAGCGCTTGTTTGAGCTTCAATTTAAAGAGGAAATAATTAAAGATATATAAGAAACTGAAAGAATTTGCATGCGTCATGGATTCTTTATTCCCGAACCTTCCTGCAGCTTTCTCTTTAATTTATCTCCTACAGGAAAATTCAATTGTTCTGCCTTTTCAGCATCGCTTATTGCCTCTAGTATGTTTCCTGTTTTATAATTCAAATATGCTCGTTTATAATAAACAGACCCATCTGTTTGGTCAATTAGTAAATACGAGTTATAATCAGTAAAAGCTGCAGCACTATTGTTTATGTTTTCATATGCATTTGCCCTGTTAAAAAGCGCATCACGATAATTATTTTGAAGTTTAAGGCATTCTGTGTAATCACTTATTGCGTTATTAAAATTACCCATTTTCGAATATTCAACTCCTCTATTATAGTATACTTTTGCGCTGTTTTGATAATTTGCCAATGTATTATCCCAAACTGTAAATTCACTCTTCCAGGTGTTTGTTTGTTTTATGTTCAGTGCCATATAAATGATTAATATACTTCCGGCAGCATATCTTAACCAGGGGTGTTGTTTTATTCTTTCTGAGATCAGAGGAATAAGCAAAGTCAGGCCTAGCATTCCGAAATATAGATAGCGGTCCGCGACAGTTGAGTGTTTTTGATATTCGAAAGGAATTAACCCCAGGACAGGCAACACAGAAATGAGGACAACAGCAAAACTGGAAAATAAAAGCGGATTTGATTTGCGTGTTATGAATAAAAAAATTGCAGTTGCAAAACACAAAACCGTGCTGAAATAAATAAACATATTATTTACAATCAATTCCGGAGTATATCCATAACACACAGCCAGAGGATATGGAAAAATTATTTTTTGCAGGTAAAAAAACAAAGAGTCTCCTGCAATAAAAAAGCGCTGCCAAAACGGGATGGATGAATACAGCAATTCGTTTGGCTGTGATCTTCGGGTTATTAATAAAATCGGTATGATAAATAAAATCC
>CAISYK010001020.1 GCA_903889605.1 uncultured Bacteroidota bacterium | reverse complement strand
TTTATTTTAATTTACAGATTGGGGTCATATATTGTACTTCCTGGAGTTAACTCGGAAGTTCTTTCTGAAGCAAGTAAAAGCGCTAATGAAGGGATTATTGGTTTAATTAATATTTTTGCAGGCGGTGCGTTTTCACGTGCTTCGGTTTTTGGTTTAGGTATTATGCCGTACATTTCGGCGTCGATTGTAATTCAGTTATTAGGTATGGCGTTACCATATTTCCGTAAATTACAGATGTCAGGTGAGAGCGGACGTAAGAAAATCAATCAGATTACCCGCTTCTTAACAGTTGTAATTACTACTCTTCAGGCACCGGGATATATTGCTTCTCAAATTACAAATAAAGTGGGTGTAGTTTCTGACCCAAGCTTTTTTTGGTATATGCAGTCTGTATTGATTTTGGTCACAGGAACGATGTTTGTAATGTGGTTAGGTGAAAAAATTACCGACAAAGGTATTGGAAATGGAATTTCTATAATCATCATGATTGGCATTATCGCTCGCTTGCCTCATTCATTCGTTGTTGAATTCGGAGCACGTTTGGGTAACGAAGGCGGTGGTTTAATTATGCTTTTGATAGAGCTTGTATTACTGTTATTAGTAGTAATGGGAACAATTTTATTGGTGCAGGGAATTAGAAAAATACCAGTGCAATTCGCTAAAAAAATTGTGGGCAACAAGCAATACGGCGGTGTTCGCCAGTATATTCCATTAAAAGTTAATGCAGCTGGGGTTATGCCGATTATTTTTGCTCAAGCTATCATGATTATCCCAATAACCATTGTTGGATTCTCCCAGTCAGAAGCATTAACAGGATTTGTAGGCACATTTTCCAATCATTATGGATTTTGGTATAATTTAGTATTTGCACTTTTGATTATTGCATTTACCTATTTCTACACTGCTATTACGGTTAATCCTAACCAAATGGCGGAAGATATGAAACGTAACGGAGGTTTTGTACCAGGAATAAAGCCAGGTAAAAAAACTGCTGAATTTATTGATATAGTAATGTCCAGGATTACATTACCTGGAGCCATCTTCCTTGCAATTGTAGCTATTTTACCTGCATTTGCCGTTAAATTAAATATGCAGGGGGAATTTGCACAATTCTATGGAGGCACATCATTATTAATATTGGTAGGTGTAGTTTTAGACACGCTGCATCAAATTGAAAGCCATTTATTGATGCGTCATTACGATGGATTAATGAAATCAGGAAAAATAAAAGGCAGGTCATCTATGAGTATGACAACTTCTTAAGTATAAAAAATTGAGGATTAAAGAATTTATATTACGGACTAATAAATCTGAAATAAAAAATTTATAGTCCGAAATAAAAAAAATGTAAAAGTGTCAAAAGGACTGTTTTATAAGACCAAAGAAGAAATTGAATTAATAAGAGAAAGTTCTTTACTTGTTGGAAAAACCTTAGCTGAAGTAGCTAAAATTATTAAACCCGGAATCACTACTTTATCACTAGATAAAATTGCTGAAGAGTTTATTAAGGATAACGATGCAGTGCCTGCTTTCAAAGGATACAGCGGTTTTCCGAACACATTGTGTATTTCAATTAATTCACATGTAGTTCACGGAATCCCAGGAAAGTATCTGTTAAAAGACGGAGATATTGTTTCGGTAGACTGCGGTGCTGTTAAAAACAAATTTTTCGGTGACTCAGCATATACTTTTGCTATTGGTGAAGTAAAGCCTCAAATTTTGAACCTTTTAAAAATTACAAAGGAGAGTCTTTACAAAGGAATTGAAGCAGCAATAGTTGGCAACCGGGTGGGAGATATTGGAGAAGCTGTTCAAACACATGCTGAAAAGAATGGTTATTCTGTAGTACGCGAATTGGTTGGACACGGTATCGGAAAGGATCTTCATGAATCGCCGGAAGTACCCAATTATGGCAAAAAAGGGTCTGGTTTAAAACTTTTGGAAGGTTTAGTTATAGCAATTGAACCCATGATCAACATGGGTAAAAAAGCAATTATCCAGGAAAATGATGGTTGGACAATTCGTACTGCCGATAACTTAGCTTCAGCTCATTTTGAACATACAATTGCGGTTGGAAAAAACCAAGCCGATATATTATCGAGCTTTGAATTTATAGAAGAAGCACTAAATAAAAATAATTTACAAGTAATTCGTTAGTAATTTGTAACTTTGCAAACTGCCATACTGGCTGAATTATAAAATTTAATAAATTAATATGGCTAAACAGGCGTCAATAGAGCAAGACGGAATTATTCTTGAAGCATTGTCTAATGCAATGTTTCGCGTTGAGCTTGAAAACGGACACGTAATTACCGCTCATATTTCAGGAAAGATGCGAATGCATTATATTAAAAT